>CALZHS010000255.1 GCA_945787265.1 uncultured Gammaproteobacteria bacterium
ATTCATCGCCTGGCATACCGCCGAACCAACCATAAAAACCTGCACGTGCGCGGGTACAAGGAACGCGGCAATATCAACACCCCACTGGAACTTGCGATCGAGAACGAGATCGATCGCTTTAGCCTGGTAATCGATGTTATCAACCGGGTACCCGGACTGCGGGCCGAGGCGGCTCACGTCAAGCAGATCATGCGCGACCGGCAAATCGATTGCCGCCAGTATGCTCACGAATACGGCATCGACAAGCCGGAAGAGCATGACTGGGTGTGGCCATATTGAAAACTAGAGGCTTATGACGATTGAATCCCACAATTTTACAGGAGCCCGATAATGCCGGTATTGCCCGGGGGACCCGGCGAGGTCGAGGTGCCAGCAAACCAGTCTCGTTGCGCGGAGAATAATTGATGGAAATACTGCCATTGACCTTACTGGTGTGGATCGGAATCCTGTTTTGTATCAGCCAGTCGGCGATGTTCTCGGGTCTCAATCTCGCCCTGCTCGGAATCAGTCGACTGCGGCTTGAAGTGGAGGCGGATTCAGGCAACCCTAAAGCATTGAAAGTGCTCGCGTTGCGTAAGGACGTTAATTTTTTATTGACCACGGTTCTGTGGGGAAACGTCGGTATCAACGTGCTGCTCACGCTGCTGTCCAATTCGGTGATGACCGGCCTGGTCGCTTTTTTGTTTTCGACCGTTCTCATAACCTTTGCCGGTGAGATTGCTCCACAGGCTTACTTTTCGCGGCATGCCATGCGCATGGGCTCATTGCTAGCGCCCGTGCTGCGTTTTTACCAGTTGCTGCTGTATCCCGTGGCCAAGCCCAGCGCATTGGTACTGGATCGCTGGCTCGGCAAGGAGGGTATTAGCTATTTTCGCGAGCAGGATCTGCACGCGGTGATCCGTAAACATATCGAATCAAAGAACTCGGATGTCGGCAAGCTCGAGGGCACCGGCGCAATTAACTTTTTAAAGCTGGATGATATTGCCGTCTCCCAGCTGGGGGAGGTGGTCGATGCGGAAAGTGTCGTGATGCTGCCAATAGAGCAAGACATGCCCGTTTTCCCCAGATTCGAGCGCAGGGTCGATGACCCCTTCTTGATGCAAATCAGCCATTCCGGCAAGAAATGGGTGATTATCGTCGATGCGAAGAATCGTCCCTGCATGGCTTTGAATAGCAATACATTTTTACGCGACGCCCTGTTTTCCGAAAGCGCGCCTGAACCTGTGCACTATTGTCACCGGCCCATCGTCGTCGAGGACGAAGATACCCAGCTCGGCAGGGTGTTACCGGGTTTCAAGGTTGATGCCAGACATGAGACAGATGACGTGATTGCAAACGATCTCATTCTTTTCTGGGGCGCGCAACAAAGAGTGATCACCGGCACCGATATCCTGGGCCGCCTGTTACGCGATATAGCGGAACGTGAAATTTGAGCACTATTTTTATTGCCGCCGTTTTATGAGTTTCAGGCGGCGCCCGGGTTAGAACGATGGCAGCAGTATTAACGACAAGTTGGCGAGGATGTAATGGCGAAATTAACATTTTTTGGCGCAACGCAAGGGGTTACGGGATCTGCCTATCTGCTGGAAACCAAAACCAGCAGGGTGTTACTCGAATGCGGTTTATTCCAGGGCAGGCGCGAGGAAGAAAAGGCCAACCGGGAGGCTTTTCCATTCGAGGTTCGGACTCTGAATGCGGTGGTGCTGTCACATGCCCACCTGGATCATTCCGGGCGATTGCCAAAACTGGTTACCGATGGCTATGGCGGTCCAGTATTTATGACCCATCCCACCGGTGAGCTGCTCGAAGTGATGCTCAAGGATGCGGCTTCCCTGCAGCAGCGGGATGTCGAATGGGAAAATAAACAGCGGCGCAGGGCCGGCAAGGCGGAGATCGAGCCCCTGTATTCCATGGAAGACGTCGATGCGGCGCTGTCTTTGTGTGAGCCGGGCGATTACGGACAGCGTCGCGCAATCGCCGAAGGGGTTGATGTCCGCTTCCGCGATGCAGGCCACATATTAGGCTCCTCCATCGTCGAAATATTTGTCACCGAGGACAATGTCGAAAAGAAGCTGGTCTTTTCTGGCGACCTCGGTAACAGCTGTGCCGCATTGCTGCGTGATCCCGAGGTCGTGGAAGATGCCGATGTTTTGTTGCTGGAGTCCACCTACGGTGATCGCAATCACCGGCCCATGGATCAAACCCTGGAAGAGTTTGAGGCTATCGTCGAGAAAGCTTCCGCGAACGGCGGCAAGATCCTGATTCCGGCCTTTGCCGTCGGTCGTACCCAGGAAATCATTTTTCGCCTGGGCGAGTTGTATCAAAAGGGAAAGTTGAGGCATCAGGCGGTTTACCTCGATAGTCCCATGGCTATCGCCGTTACCGAAATCTATCACCGCTATCAGCATGTCTACAACAGCGAGGACGCCCGGGCGATGCGGTCAGGCGCATCGAGCAGTTTACATCGCTTCCTGCCGATTCTGCGCTATACGACGACGACCGCGGAATCCATGGCGCTCAACAAGATAGCGGCAGGCGCCATTATAATTGCCGGCAGCGGCATGTGTAACGGCGGCCGCATACGCCATCACTTCAAGCAGAATCTCTGGCGCAACAATGCGCACGTGATTTTTGTTGGCTTTCAGGCGCAAGGAACGCCCGGAAGGGCGCTGGTCGACGGGGCCAAAACCTTTCGTCTGGGCGCAGAGAAAATTGCGGTGAAAGCCAGGATTCATACCCTCGGTGGTTTCTCGGCTCACGCCAGCCAGTCGCAATTGCTCGACTGGATAAACAATTTCAAACAACCGCATCCCCGCCTGTACCTGATACATGGCGAGGCCGAAACCAAGATAACCCTGCAGCGGCACCTTGATCAGGCGGGATGGTCGGCCGAGATACCCGATAAAGGCGAAACCATTTCCTTTTAGAGCTTGAGTAAAGCAGTACGGAGCGATAATAAATGACCCGACCAGCGAAACCCGCAGACTTCTTTCCCAGCGCAAGTGACGACGCCGAAGCCGCGAGGTTGGCACCTGAAACGGCCCAGACCAGGTCACCATCCTATCGGCTTGCCTACATGGACAATGATTTCATGCTGCTCGATGAGCTACGGCCGGTGCGACTGCAGCTGGAACTGCTTAAGCCCGACCTGGTGCAACAGGATCATGGTATCGAGTCGACGGTGGTCATCTTCGGCAGTGCCCGTATCCCTGATGCCGAAACTGCGGCTAAACGTTTGCAGGAAGCCGTAGAGCGAGCCAGTGCAAAGCCGGATGACAGCGCGTTGGCGCGCAAGGTAAGAATAGCCGAACGCGTTCTGAGCAATGCGAGCTATTACCACGAGGCGCGGCGACTGGCGCATTTGATCACGGAAGATTCGCAACAGCGGAGCGCTTGCGAACTGGTCGTCACAACCGGCGGCGGCCCGGGGATCATGGAAGCCGCGAACCGCGGTGCCATGGATGCGGGCGGAAAAAGCGTGGGCCTCAATATTGTCTTGCCCTTCGAACAACAGCCGAATCCCTACATCACGCCTGAACTCAGTTTCCAGTTTCACTATTTTGCGATCCGCAAAATGCATTTTCTGAAACGCGCCAGCGCGCTGGTTGCCTGTCCAGGGGGCTTCGGCACGATGGACGAGTTATTTGAGACGCTTACCCTGATACAGACGCGAAAAATCAAACCCTTGCCGGTTCTGTTACTCGGCAAGGCATATTGGTCTCGAGTAATTAATTTCGAGGCCCTGGTCGAAGAAGGCATGATCGATGAACAGGATTTATCGCTATTCAGCTTTGTGGACACTGCCGAGGAAGCCTGGCAAATAATTCAGGATGGCGCATCGGCTGACCCGTCGAGCTGCAGTCAGGCTTAACAAAGTGAAGATTATGTCTCATGCCGGGGAGTATCAAACTATGAACTACACGCATTTGCACCTAGCATCGAACCCAGGCAAATATTTTTGTATTAAGTGTTTAAGTGAAAATGAAACAAGACATGAAATCACCGGATAAGAAACTGGGCTCGGAGAGTTGGCATGCCAGTAGTTCCGAATCGGTACTAGAATTGCTGGCGACATCCCCGGGCGGCCTGTCGACCGCAGAA
>CALZHS010000256.1 GCA_945787265.1 uncultured Gammaproteobacteria bacterium
CGAACATGTACCAGATAGCATGCGGCTTGTAGCAATAGAACGCGTAGCCTTCTTTTTTCGCGATCGAGTCTTTTACCCGGGCGGTCTTGACGCTCTCTTCTGCCCGAATCGGCTCGATAAACGATAGCAGGTCGTAATCGCGAACCTTGACCTCGTTTACGTTTGCCGAGGCCCAGCCCGGTGCGCCGATCCACATTTCACCCTTGCCATTGCCGTCGCTATCCATCTTCATGGCCACGTCAGGGCGACCGAGGTCAGCGATATCGGTAATGCTATTCTCCTTGGCAAAATCCTGGGAGACACAGAATCCCTGGTTGCCTTCATAGGCATTCTTGCTCAGGGTTACGGTTTTCTTTCCATCGACATACTTCTTGGTGAAGCTCTCCTGGTTCGGTAACCAGACATCGGGATGCACATCGATATCTCCCTTACCCTGGTCCATGCCCTGGAATATAGTGGCATTGTTGCCCGGTACCAGGTTCGCTTCGCCGCCAATACGCTCGACCACGACCGCCTGTAACAGCGCCGCGATAGCTTGCGCGCCGGTCCAGGCCGGGGTTCCTATATTGACCTTCTCAGCGCTGTAGGCATACCCCGAAGACAAGGTTAGAGCTAGCGTGAAAGCCACGCCCAGTATACGTTTTTGCATTTTCGACTCCTCGATTGGATGTTTGTATAGTTGTATGGGGCTCCTGCCTTTATGATTTCGTCCCTGTCGTAATCGAGGTTTATTATCCGCATTTCCGTGCTTTACAGGAAGTTTTTTTTAGTTGGTCCGTTAGATTGGCCAATTCTGGACCAGAATTTAACCAGCAAAAGCGCAGTTACCGGTGGGCTGCAGCCTGGATCCAAATACACTCGAAATGAGGACCAGGTCTAATTTTCCACAGATTAAACTGTTGAGTTGAAAATGCTGACTCGGGCCATGATATTATCAGTAGAAAATAATCAGGTTAACGGATTTGACTGAAATAAAGATCCCGAATATTTCCACGCTTCGACGCATCAAGGCGATTTCCGAATTATCGGATGGCCATTTGATCGCCCTGGCGAATCAACTCAAGGTGTTTTCGGCCAGGGAAGGGGAGTTTCTGCTCTGGAACGGCTCGACCGAAAAGACCAGCCTCTATATTATCCGGGGTAAAGTGACGCTGATTGCCCGGGATAAAAAGGTCAAGGTCATCGAGGTTGACGAAAACCAGGAATTGAAACCTGTCGCGCAATTAAGACCCAGTATTTACGATGTGAAAGCCCTCGGCCCCGTCGACTACCTGAAAATCGACCGGCAGACGCTGGTCGACTATGCAGAGTTATCAGAAGGCATCGCGGACGATATCAGCGTGCATTCCCTGTTCACCAATTACGATGAAGAAGACAATTCCATTGTCAGCCATCTTTACCGTAATTTAATGGACCAGAGTATCAGTTTGCCCTCGCTGCCATCGGTGGCTAATCGAATTCAAAGGATTTACCAGGGCAAATCGACCAGTCTCGAGGACATGGTGCACATACTGTCATCTTATCCTGATGTCGCGAGAAAAATTAACAATGTAGCCCGCAGTGCGAAGAATACGGATTTCAGTGCAACTGAAAAAATTCGCTACTCGATAAGACACCTGGGTATATTGTCGGTGTATTGTCTGATCATGACTTATGCGGTTGGGCGGCTTGTTAAACGCCTGCCCGCTGACCAGATGCAGCGCGTTGGTTCGTTTTGGGATCATAGCCTCAACGTGGCCGCGATCAGCAGGACTCTGGCGAAGCAAACCCGATCCTTTTCCCCTGATCTTGCAATGTTTGCGGGCCTGATTCACGGTATCGGGGTGTTGGTGATCGATGATCGGCTTCTGCATCATCATGAACTGATGCTGGATCACATGGAAATTGACCACGCGATTCAGGTCATGCGCCCCGAAATCTCGAGCCTGTTATTGCGCAAATGGGATTTCGACGACGACTTGATCCTGGTGGCAGAAGAGTGCGGCAACTGGTCACGTGACAACGAGGGTCCGGCTGATCTGTGTGACCTGGTTCTGGTTGCAAATTACCACGGTATGCTGCACGGTGACCGCGATCATTCCCTGCCGCAGGCCAGCGCAATTCCGGCAATAGGAAAGCTCGGAATAACGCCGGAAGAATGTATCGAAGCGATAAAAGAATCAGTCGTCGTCAGACGCAACATAGAGAAAATCTTTAGTTGAGGGGCTGAACGGAACCAGGGCGGTCGGGATTCAGTGCGTCACGGAGGCGATATAGGTTTCGTAATATTGCCGCGATAATTTCCGCGCAGCGGTGATTTGCCTGGCAGACATATGCCGTTCAATTTTCTTGAGCTTTAATAATGCCCTGCGCGAGTGCTGAGATGCCGATACCTTGCACCAGGCATAAGCCTTGATGTAATTCTGGGTAACACCGGTACCTCTTGCATACATGCTGCCCAGTCGGTGTTGCGCCCGGCGATAACCCTGTTTGGCCGATTGCAGGTACCACTGGAAAGCTGATCCATAGTCACGCGCGCTGTCATCTTTCTCGAACATTTCAGCGAGTTCAAACTGCGTGATACAGGTGCGGTCTTCAGCGAAGATGGCCATGGTTATATTCCTCCCTGTTTTACTTTTTGATGGGAAGTTGAGAATCTAAAAAATACAGCAAGCCGCAGCACGATACTGTGATTGGATTAACAATCCGTTTCTTGTTCGTAAGTCGCAACACCGATAATGGCACTATTTAACCTGGAGCACCTGGAGACGGACGATCGGAAGGGGCTATTAATGTGTATCAAGCGGATACTTGACAACAAGCGATGCAAATCGTCTATCGACGAGTCGGGAGTAATTACTGTTTCTCGCCATCGTCGTTAAAAATGGACCAATCGTCATAGTCAAGTGCCACCCAGTCGTCGGGATTAGTGACCCCGGCTGACTCCCAGGCCTTGCGCAGCAAGGGTGCCTCGATACCGCGTGTTCGCGGCAGGTCATCTTGAACCTGGAGCCAGGGAAGCTGGCTTTCCACGCAGCCATGCCAGGTCGGGGCGAAATCCTCGGGGTTATCCAAACACGTGGTGGCGATGACCAGGTAATTTGCCGGTTCAGGCTTGGTGTTTCTCCAGGCCACGGGAGATCCGCAGTTTCGGCAAAATCCCTGCTCTGCAATAAGTGACAACGGAAAATAATTAGGCTGGTTGCGCGTAAATCTGACCGCGTCCATCGGGAAAGCTGTCCATGCAAAAACCGGGGCACCGGTGCTTCTCTGGCAAATACGGCAATGACAGAATCCTGAACCCAGTGATTTTTGAGTTATTTCAAATTTGATCGAGCCGCAGGCACAGCGGCCCTTCGTGATTACCGGTAGTTCGGTTGTATCGTCGAACAGCGGTTGTCCCTGAACTCTCGCCTCGAGTGATTCCATCGGGTGACTGCCAAGTAGCTCGGCGAGCCGCAGCTGGTATACATGAACTGGTCTCGCAATATTCTTGAAATCACGGTAGCCAAGATCGTCAAACCGGTACTCAGAATTGCTGGCTAGTTGCTCGAGCACAATGCTCGAAACACACAGGTTTCCCGGGGAGGCCAGTTCCTGAATTCGGGCAGCAATGTTGACACCATCCCCGTAGATGTCGTCCCGGTCACGAATTACCTCACCGATATTGATGCCAATCCTGAATTCCACCCGCTCGTCTTTTTCGTCGTGGACTTCGCTGGCGGCCATTAATTTCTGAAATGCTACTGCAGCATCAACGGCCGAGGTTGCGCTGGAAAATTCTGCCAGTATTGCATCGCCCGCTTCATGAACTTTACTGCCACCATGGGCGGTAATCATGTCTGTCAGGTTGTTCAAACCCTGATTCAGCTGATGGTGGGTTTTTTCCTCGTCTCTGCCCGTTAGGCGACTGTACCCAGCTGCATCTGCATAAAGAATTGCCGCAAGCTGCCTTTGCATCCCGCGATCTTATCACAACGGCGTTTGTCGATTGATGCCGAAATATTTCCGAGTATGTATCCGGCCGTCGGCATCTGGCCGCCAGCCGGAGAGAGCGGCCCCTCGGGAGGAAAAAGGATTGCACAAGCTGGCAGTAAATTTATACCCGTA
>CALZHS010000257.1 GCA_945787265.1 uncultured Gammaproteobacteria bacterium
ACAAGATTAATTAACCCACTGAAAACGAAATTTGCCAATCCTGGCAGCTTTGCGCGCGGTTTCGGGCTTACGCGCACTGAAAACGCTTAAATCCACTTATTTCAACGCTGACGAGCCGATCTTATCGTTAGTGTTGACCCTTGGGTTTGTGATAAAATCCCGTAGATTCAAAATAAATCATTCCTACGACATTTTAAGTGCTGAGTAACGATTTTTATGGCTGATATTGCCAAGGAAGTTTTTCCTGTCAATCTGGAAGACGAGATGCGTCAATCGTATCTCGAATATGCGATGAGCGTCATCGTCGGGCGCGCTCTGCCGGACGTGCGCGATGGACTCAAGCCGGTGCATCGGCGCGTGCTATACGCGATGAGTGTGCTCGGCAACGATTATAACAAACCTTACAAGAAATCAGCCCGGGTGGTCGGCGATGTCATCGGTAAATATCACCCGCATGGCGATACCGCGGTTTACGACACCATTGTCAGGATGGCCCAGCCTTTCGCGATGCGCCACATGCTGGTAGACGGGCAGGGTAATTTCGGTTCGGTCGACGGGGATTCTCCGGCGGCGATGCGTTATACCGAGGTGCGGATGTCGAAGATAGCGCACCAGCTGCTGGCTGATCTGGACAAGGAAACGGTCGACTACCTGCCCAACTACGACGAATCGGAACACGAGCCGGTGGTGTTGCCGACCCGCGTCCCGAACCTGCTGATCAATGGTTCCTCCGGCATAGCCGTCGGTATGGCGACCAATATTCCGCCGCACAACCTCGCCGAGGTCGTCGACGCCTGTATCTCGCTGATCGACGAGCCGGACTCCGATATTGAACGATTGATGGAGTTCATACCGGGACCCGATTTTCCAACTGCGGGCCACATTAACGGCGCACGCGGAATTCGAGAAGCCTACCGCAGTGGCAAAGGCAAGATTTACCTGCGTGCGAAAACCCATTACGAGGAAGACAAATCGGGACGGCAAAGCATTATCGTTACCGAGTTACCCTACCAGGTTAACAAGGCACGCCTGCTCGAGAAAATTGCCGAACTGGTCAAGGAAAAACGACTCGAGGGAATTACCGGTCTGCGTGATGAATCTGACAAGGACGGCATGCGCATGGTGATCGAATTGCGCCGTGGTGAACTTGCCGACGTGGTATTGAATAACCTGTATAAACAGACCCAGATGCAGAACGTGTTCGGCATTAACATGGTTGCACTGGTTAACGGGCAGCCACGGCTGCTCGACTTGAAACAAATTCTGGAAGCCTTCCTGGTGCATCGCCGCGAGGTAGTCACCCGGCGTACCGTATTTGACCTCCGCAAGGCACGTGATCGCGCGCTTATCCTCGAAGGCCTTGCGGTTGCCCTGTCCAATATCGATGAAATTATCGAAATGATCAAGCGCTCCTCGAGTCCGGCGGTTGCCAAGGCCGGACTGCTCGATAAGCCCTGGGCACCTGGCGTGGTCATGGAAATGCTGCAGCGTACCGGTGCAGAATCCTCGAAGCCCGAAGGCGTTGGCGATAAATTTGGATTGGTCGGTGAAAATTACCAGCTCACCGAGAAACAGGCACAGGCCATTCTCGATTTGCGACTGCACAAGTTAACCGGCCTTGAGCAGGACAAGATTATTACCGAGTACCGGGAAATTCTCGAAAAAATCGAGGATTTACTGGATATTCTGAACCGGGATGATCGACTCAAGCAGGAAATCAGGCGCGAACTCGAGGAAATCAAGGAAGAGTTTGCCGATCCCCGGCGTACCGAGATCGTTATCGATCATTCAGACCTGACGGTCGAAGACCTGATCAGCGAAGAAGACGTGGTAGTCACGATCTCGCATCTCGGCTACGCCAAGGCGCAACCACTGGAATCATATTCGGCGCAGCGGCGTGGTGGCAGGGGTAAGGCCGCTACCCGCGTTAAAGACGAGGATTTTGTCGAACAGATGTTCTCGGCTTCTACCCACGATACGCTGTTGTGCTTCTCCACGCGCGGCAAGGTCTACTGGCAAAAGGTTTATCAACTGCCGATCGGGAGCCGCACCGCGCGCGGTCGGCCCATGGTCAACCTGTTGCCACTTGAAGAGAACGAGCGCATTACCGCCATCCTGCCGGTACGGGAATACCCTGAAGACCGTTTCATTTTCTTCGCCACCGCCAGCGGTAAAGTCAAACGTACGTCGTTGTCCAATTTTTCGCGCCCGCGAGCGAATGGCATTATTGCCCTTGATTTACGCGACGAGGATAGCCTGATCGGCGTTCAGCTAACCGACGGCGAGTCTGACCTGATGTTGTTCACCAGCGCCGGTAAAGGTATTCGGATTGGTGAAACCGATGTCCGCGCCATGGGAAGAACCGCGGCCGGCGTCAGGGGTATCAAAATCAAGCCCGGCGACGAGGTCATATCATTGATCGCGGTAGATTCCAACGACGGACAGATCCTGTTTGCAACCGAGAATGGCTACGGCAAACGCACCCGGGTGGAGGACTTTTCGGTGCAGGGCAGGGGTGGACAAGGCGTGATCTCGATCCAGACAACGCCGCGTAACGGACCTGTCATCGGGGCCATCAAAACCACGGGTGACGAGGAAGTCATGCTGATCAGCAACAGTGGAACCCTGGTTCGTACCCCAACGGAAGATATTTCCGTCATGGGGCGTAATACCCAGGGCGTGACCTTGATCAGGCTGGCAGAAGGTGAGCAACTGGTGCAGATTGAACCGGTGGCAGCCAGCGATGATGATTCCCAGGACAGCGACGACTAAAAGTTTTCATGAGTGATGCCGCACTGGAAGAGTTACGCAAGCGCATCGACGCAATCGACGAGCGACTGCTTGAATTGATCAACGAACGCGCAAGCTGCGCGGTAGATGTCGCTGCCGTCAAACGTGAACTCAGCGAAGCGATTGACGAAGGCGTCGATTTCTTCCGACCCGATCGTGAAGCCCAGGTGATCAATCGGCTCAAGTCGTTAAACCAGGGGCCACTCAGCGACGACGAGGTCGGCCGGTTGATACGGGAGATCATGTCTGCCTGCCTTGCGCTGGAACAACCGCTGAAAATCGCTTACCTTGGACCCGAAGGCACCTTCACGCAGAGCGCGGCACTCAAACATTTCGGGCACTCCGTGTCGACGGTAGCGATGAGCAGCATTCCCGACGTGTTTAACTCGATTGAGTCGGGTCATGCCAACTATGGCCTGGTGCCGGTCGAAAATTCGACCGAGGGTGTGATCAGCCATACGCTCGATATGTTCATGGATTCGAAGCTCAAGATCTGTGGTGAAGTTGAGATTAGAGTCCATCATCACCTGGCGTCCGGGTCGCAGAACGTAGCGCAGATCAAGCGGATTTACTCGCATCAGCAGTCTTTCGCGCAGTGTCGCCGCTGGCTTGATCAGAATTTCCCTGCAATCGAACGAATCCCGGTCAGCAGTAATGCAGAAGCTGCGCGCCTGGCCAGTATCGAGGATGACGCTGCCGCCATTTGCGGTCTGCCAGCCGTCGAGATCTTCGGTTTGAAGATCTGTTTTGAAAATATTGAAGACCTGTCGGACAATACTACGCGCTTTGTCATAATCGGTGCCCAGGACGTGGGCCCCAGCGGCAATGACAAGACCTCGCTGCTGGTTTCGACCAAGAATGTGCCCGGGGCCCTGCTGGGATTACTGCAGCCGCTCGCCGATCACGGCATCAGCATGAACAAGATTGAGTCTCGCCCGGCACAGGGGCACAAGTGGGCATACGTCTTCTTTATCGATATCGATGGCCACCAGCAAGATAAAAACGTTACCGAAGCCCTGAATGAGCTGCAGCAGCAGGCCGCGCTGTTTAAAATACTGGGCTCCTATCCGAAAGCTTCTCTCTGATGTCTGTTATTGATTCCGCGCTGGTGCAAATCAAGCGATTGCATCCTTATTTACCCGGCAAACCGGTGGAAGAGCTGGAACGCGAGCTCGGTATCGCCAGCGCCATAAAGCTCGCTTCGAATGAAAACCCGCTTGGATGTTCGCCACGGGTGCGGGAGGTTCTGGCCCGGGCGAGCGAACATCTGGAACTTTATCCGGACGCTAACGCTTT
>CALZHS010000258.1 GCA_945787265.1 uncultured Gammaproteobacteria bacterium
ATCCCCAACTGGGAATTCGGCGTGCTGGTGCAGTGTCGGGACCTGGCGCGCTCGATGCGCAACGACTTCAGTCGCTCGCAATCGCAGTCGGCCGAAGACGAGGATTTGATCATTGCCGAGCCCAACTTTAACTTCGATAACGAGTCGTGGATTCTGCCGGCCACGGAAAATGTCTACGGCGAGGGTATTACCGCGCTTTACGGTTACCTCGGGCGACTGCAAAATCCGGGCGACCCGAATGCGCAGTTTTACGCGCGTGCGGACAACCTGCAGGAATGGCTCGGGCAGGTGGAAAAGCGACTCGGCAGCCTGTCGCAGCGCCTGAGCGCAAGCGTTGGCCAGGTGCGACTCAACACCGATCTCGCCGGCGATGCCGAGGCGGTACAATCGACGCGCACCAGTTCCCAGGTCGAGGTTAAAACCCCCTGGGACGAAATCGACGACGTTTTTTACGAGGCCCGCGGCGCGTCATGGGCGCTGGTCCAGTTTTTGAAGGCGGTGGAGCTGGATTTCGAACCGGTACTGCAAAAGAAAAATGCGCTGATCAGCCTGCGCCAGATCGTGCGCGAGCTCGAGGCGACCCAGGACGCTATCTGGAGCCCGATCATTCTGAATGGCAGCGGCCTCGGCATTTTTGCCAATCACTCGCTGGTCATGGCGTCGTACATCTCACGTGCGAATGCCGCGGTTATCGATTTACGCAGCCTGCTGTCACAGGGTTAAACCTCAATTCGACAAGGGATTCCGGCTTGCGCCGGAATGACGGGAGGTGGCCGCAGCACCCGGTAGCGAGTTGTCGATTGCCTGAATCAACATCCCGGGTAATCGTAACGAAGTATCCCGGGTAATCGTAACGAAGTAATTCCCGAAATCGGACACCCGTCATGCCGGCCTCCGAGCCGGCATCCATCTCGACACCTCCGAGGGAGTCAACCCGGGCTACGCCCGGCTGTTTTACTTAAAACCCCATCAATGGATTCCGGCTTTCGCCGGAATGACGGGAGGTGGCCGCAGCATCCGGTAGCGAGTTGTTGATTGCCTGAATCAACATCCCGGGTAATCGTAACGAAGTAATTCCTGAAAGTGGGCACCCGTCATGCCGGCCTCCGAGCCGGCATCCATCTTGACACCTCCGAGGGAGTCAACCCGGGCTACGCCCGGCTGTTTTACTTAAAACCTCATCAATGGATTCTGGCTTTTGCCGGAATGACGGGAGGTGGTCGCAGCACGACCGTTATGTTACGAATTTGAGTGCCCGCTAACGATAAAAAGACGCTTAAGATTTGCCGCAAGCTCAATCGTCGCTTGGCGGCGCGAGTCTTACGCACGCGACGATGAGCTTCGACACATAGTCAGAAGGGTCGCGCGGGTCCAGCTCATCCCCTGCTTTTTCGACGGCCTCGATTCTGGCCCGCAGATTCGCCATGTGCGAATCTACAGGATACGCCTCCACGCCGGTTAACTTGCGAATGTCGGCAGAGACATTCGGGTCAGGGGCGAAGTCCAGCCTGCTTTCATCAACCTGCCTCAAGAGGTCAAGGGCTCTTCCCAGGTCGGCCAATAGTGGAGTACGTGCCATGTTGCTCTCCCGTGATTCGGTAATTTCGCTGACAGTATACCTTTTTCGGTCTCGGGCAAGGGACCAAACAGGTATACCGGCCCCCGATTAAGAAGCGTTGGTATTATTCCTGATTACCCTCGGCAGCTTTTTCCGCTTCACGCTTTTTCCTGCGTCGTTCTTTACGCTGTTCCTCTTTTTCGCGCCGGCTTACCCTGCCATCCTGGTTAGTGTCAGCGGAATCTGTATCAGCAGAATCCTCATCCGCGATCGGCGGTATTGCCGGTACGGATTCAGACTCTGCCGCAGACTCAGACTCAGGTACGGGGGCGGGTTGCGAAGATGGCGGTACTTCGAATGAATCGCTCAAATTAGGTTTGGTTATTTCAACTTCTTTGCTGCCCTGTGTCGGTTTATCACTGAAAATAACGTTACCGTCGGCATCGTAGGATTTATACACCTGGGCAAATGCAACACCCTTCAGGTTCGACAGCCCGAAGCAAAGCAGCCCAAAGCAAAGCAGCAAGTAAAACAGGTTCTTATTGAGTAACTGACAACGCACCCGCATATTTTATGTGGATAAGCGAGTATCAAAAAGTAATTTCGGTCTCTTTTTGGCCGAATAGCAACGCCGGCAGCACGCTCGCGGATTTTCGTTATTGAGAAAGCCGACTCAAGTAATTTTACCCGGACAATAGCCGAGCAGGTTTATCCCCGGAAATGCGCGAACAACAGCAGCAGGCCGGCAACAATGGGTAATATCGTGTAACCGAACATGTGGATGGAATGGCCCATTTTTTCACCATTACGTTCGATCAACAATTGCAGTTTTTCGATTTTTTCAGGTGCAGTCTTTCTCTGGATAAAGCAATATAGGCCGTAAACAATCGCCAGTACCCCGAGAATAAAATTAAAACCGATATCCATAACTCGACCATAGTAACCCAGCTTAGCGGTGAACAATACTGCGAAAGCGCATTGCATGGTCACCGGCGCCTGTCGTCCATTGTTGGAAATCTTTTCTCGCTAGTTACATCAAAAGACAAATCGAGAGCTGAGCAGATTATTGATCCATATCACAAAACAAAGATGCCGATAGGGGGATCATGTGAAAATCTGTTGGGAGGAATCCTGGTGAAACGGCACATCGTGCTAATAATAATAGTTTTACTCCTCGGGCTGTTTGTCGCATTCAGCGCGGCATCCCATCCGTATGAAGGCCCGCCTCACGAAGCACCAATGACATTCATATTACACAAGACGGATGATGGAAGACCCGTTTACACGAACATCCCGAAAAAATGTTTCTCAAAAGGTCGGCTTACCTGCATCCAGCTCCATCCTGTATTCAATGGCCCCGGTACGATCGAGAAGCCCGAAAACTAGACTGTCCCGTCGATCACGACCATTCATAAGTACATTTGGCGGATCCCGGTGCGTTGAATCTTGCCGAAACAGTTTGAACCGGTGATATTAAGCGCTTATACTGCCACTGCAATTAATGTGTATCCAATGTAAACACGATGGCAAAGACATCAGCCCTTCGCATTCGAATTGACCCTGGTTTGCATAGAAGGTTTCTCGACACCTGCAAAGCGCGTGACATACCAGCTTCACAAGTTTTGCGGGAGTATATGAGGCAGTTTGTGTCCACTCATGAACAAACTTCGCAGCCCGACTTTTTCATCGAGTCAAACGCCGCCGCGCGCGCATCAATCGAAAAGGATCCGGGTTAGGCGCCATGGCAGATAGCCCTCAAATGATTGGAAAATACCAGGTTCGATCGTTGCTGGGCGAAGGGGGGATCGGCGTCGTTTACGAGGGATACGACCCCGACATCCAGCGCCGCGTTGCAATAAAGGTTCTGCATCCGCACCTGGTTAGCGGTAAGGCGGGTGAAGAACTGTTAGCGCGGTTCAAACGCGAGGCGATCTCGGCGGCAAGATGTATTCACCCCAACGTCGTCACTATCCTGGAGTATGGCCAGCACGAAAACCAGCCTTTCATCATTATGGAATACGTGCACGGGGTATCGGTGCACAGGCTCATTAAGCACAGGCTTAAACATGGACGCGGCATCAGTCTGAGGCGCGGCCTCTCGATCATATCGCAGCTGCTTGGAGCGCTACATACGGCACACAGATTGAATATTGTTCACCGCGATGTCAAGGCTTCCAATGTCCTGATCGTAAACAAGAGTGGTCGTATCAAGTTGACCGATTTTGGCATGGCCAGGCTGATGGAGAACTCGGACTTGACGATGATCGGGAGCTTCATGGGCACGCCAAGGTACATGGCGCCGGAACTGAGGTTTGGACTGGAGGCCGATTGCCGTGCCGACGTATTCTCGGCGGCGAGGTTGTTCCTGGAGCTACTCAAAATGGTACCGGATAGCTCGCCTTTTCAACAGTCCAGTTTACCGGAAATTGCCAACATGCCTCCCGGAAACCGAATCGATTATGCGGCCACCTACCCTACCGCATTAATTCCGGTTGTGATCCGGGGACTAGAGGTTGATCGAGAGAAAAGGTATCAAACCGTGCTGGAATTCATGCAGGCAATAAAACGGGTACTACCCAGCCTGCAGCACAAGGCGGCGGCCTCTCCGGATCAAGTTGCCACGGTTAAAAGAGAATCGGTACCGGATATCGGGCCAAGTGAAGACGAGCTCGATTCGATGACGGCCCTGCTGGTCGACATTGTCGGGCCTATTGCGACCATCATAATGGAAGAGCACGAAACCAAAAGTGCATCGGCAAACAATTTGGCAATAGAGATTTCAAAAGAGATCCCGGAACAGGAAAAGCAGGAAGAGTTTCTCAAGCGCTGGGAAATGATGAGCACATCGCGGCGAGAATTAATCAACAAAAAGAGGGCGGATAGTGCCCCGGATATGATAAGGCCGCATTCATTGCGGGACGAAGCACCGGATGTAGCTGGCAATGATTTTCTGCACTACATTGGAACAATCGCAAAGTCATACTGGCGACACCATCGCTAAATCGACTTGAATATGGATTCGGAGTACAGACCGGAAGTTTCCGCGCCGAATCGTTAGCAAAACCTGCTTGAATAGCTTGATTCCGCCTCGAGAGCCGGATTCTCGTGCAGCTTAGTCGCGCTTCCAGTGGCCGGACTTGCCGCCGGATTTTTCGAGCAGACGCACATCGCTGATGACCATACCGCGATCAACCGCCTTGCACATGTCGTAAATCGTCAGCAGGGTAACCTGCACCCCGGTCAGGGCTTCCATTTCGACACCGGTCTGGCCGGTGGTCTCGGCCGTGACGATGCATTCGATTGCGCAGGCGTCGAGATCGGTTTCGCCGACGCGCGCCACGCCGAGAACATCACCCTTCTTGTGCCCGCCCTGCTGGATCAGTTCGAGGGTTTCGGCCTGCATTACAATACGGCCTGAGGCAATCGCGCGCCTTGCGCTCGATGGCTTGTCGGCGATATCGACCATGTGCGCTTCGCCGGCCTGGTTGAAATGGGTTAACTTGCTCATGCGCGGAATTCTATCACTTTAACAGGATATAAAGCTCCCGATTACCGCGCTGGATATTCATAATCATGCCTTTGCCGTTGGATTCAACCAGCGCTAAGACTTCATCGAAGTTACGCGTCAGTTGCTTGTTGATCGAGTAAATGATGTCGCCGGCCTGGAAGCCGGAAGTATCCGCGTTGGAACCCCTTTCAACTTTTAGTACTTCGAGATAATCGACGTGCCCGCGCTGCAGGTGCTGTTCCCTGATTTCACCGATGGTTGCACCGGCGAGCTTGGGGTGAATCGAACCGCCACCGAGTTTATTGATTTCAATCGGATGAATCAGCACCGGCAGCATGATCTCAGTGCCGTTACGAAACAGTATCAGCTTGATGGTCTGCCCGAGGCGCTGCAGGCCGACGAGGTTATGCATGTCACGCGCCGAACGAATTGCCTTGTCATTCGCCGACACGATCACGTCGCCAACACGGATCCCGGACTTGTCGGCCGGCGAGCCGGATTCGATCTGGGTCACGATAAAGCCGTTGCTGCGGTTAATGCCGAAAGCCTGCGCCAGTTGCACCGTCAGGTCCTGGCCCTGCGCGCCGAGCCGGCCGCGCTTGACTTCACCGTAATCGATCAGCTGCCGCATGATGTCATTCGCCATGTTGATCGGGATCGCAAAACCGATACCGATGTTACCGGTATTTCCCGCACCGTAAATCGCGGTATTGATGCCGACCAGTTCGCCGCGCAAGTTAACCAGTGCACCACCCGAGTTACCCAGGTTGATCGACGCGTCGGTCTGTATGAAATCCTCGATCGATTCGACCCCGAGCCCGGAGCGACCGAGCGCAGACACGATGCCCGAGGTGACGGTCTGCCCGAGCCCGAACGGATTACCGATCGCGACCACGAAATCGCCCACGCGCAACGCACTCGAATCGGCGATCGGAATATCGGTCAGGTTTTCATTCGGCACCTGGATCACGGCAACATCCGTATCGGGATCGCGGCCGATTATCTCGGCGCGCAGTTCGCGTCCGTCGTTCAGGGTCACGTTAATTTCATAAGCGTCCCTGATCACGTGGTAATTGGTCAGGATCAGGCCGTTCTCGGCATCGACGATAACGCCCGAACCCAGGCTCGCGGTTTCCTGTATCCGTTCAATGCTGGGCACTTCGAAAAAGCGCCGCAACAGCGGATCGCGCGGCAGCGGTAACTCGACCCGCCGGCGTTCCTTGCCGCGTGTTGCGATATTGACCACCGCCGCGGTGGTGCGCTCCAGCATCGGCGCGAGGCTGGGTAACTTCTGACCATCTACGGCAACCGGCAGGGCAGCCTGCAGCGACAGGCTGAGCACGAAGAGCAGCAGGCCCGAGCTAACAGATTGAAAAACGGGGTGATTAAAACGAGCGCGGATTGAAATCAAACTGGGCCTTCATATCCTGGTAAAACTGTTTTGCGGCGCTGTCGTCCGCGGGTGGAGTCTGAATCATGATTTCGACGAATTGATCGCCCGCCGGTGGTCCCGCCAGCCCCTTGCCCTTGAGCCGCATTTTCTGGCCGGACTGCATGCCCGGTTTGATCTTGAGCTCCACCGGGCCGGACAGGGTCGGTACTTTCAGACTGGTGCCTGCAGCCGCTTCCCAGGGCGTCAACGGCAGGCGCAAGATCACGTCACGACCGTCCAGCTTGAACAGTCGATGCGGCAGGATACTCATCTCGAGGTACAGGTCCCCGGGTTCACCGCCGTGAGGTGAAGCCTGTCCCTGCTTCGCGAGGCGGATCTTCTGACCCGGGCTGACGCCCTTCGGGATCGTGATCTTGAGCTTTTTCATTTCGCTCGAGCCCGGCGTTTTGGCAAACTGGATGGTCTTGCTGCCGCCTTTGAATGCCTCTTCAAGGGTGATATCGAGCTTTAGCTGCAGATCGGCACCGCGCCGCTGGCGTTGGC
>CALZHS010000259.1 GCA_945787265.1 uncultured Gammaproteobacteria bacterium
AGACATGGACGTCGAGTCTCGCCTTGCCCTTTAAAATCAGCCCTTTTTCGGGAAGCCGCAGGCCACCTAGCCGGTCGCGAGGAGTTCCTTCGGTTGCCGCTTTCAAATCTAGCTGTCGGTGGGGTGGGCGCTGTCGGCGATGAGGCTGAGGATTTCGAACATGACCACGGAGGCAAAATGCGCGGTTTGCTTATTGGGGTGATCCTTGGTCGGCATCAGGCAGACCACGTCACCGCCGATGATGTTCTTGCCACGCACGCAGCGCAGCAACTCCATCACTTCATCGACCTGGAAACCCTGGATACCGCACTCGAGGTTGGCCACGCCAGGGCATATGGTCGGATCCATGCAGTCCAGGTCAAAGGTAATGTAAAGGGGGGTATCGCCGATGCGATCGTTGATTAGCTGCATCGTTTTCTGCGCTCCCAGTTCACGGTAACGCTTGATCGGCACCACTTCGTAACCCAGGTCGGAACTGGTTTTCCACCAGTCGAGGGTACGCGGATTGCCGCGCATTCCGATCTGCACGCTGTGCGCGCTATCGATAAAGCCGTCACGCACCAGGTAAGCCGCCCAGTGCGCCGCGGATTTTACCGCGCCGAGAAAATGCGGTACCTGCTCGTAGGCGTCGGTATGTGCATCAAAATGCAGGAAGGCTGCTTTGCGTCCACCCGTCAAGTTGGCCTTGTCACCGGAGATAGCCTGCATGATACCGCCGGTGACCGCGTGATCACCACCGATCGATACCGGACGGGTGCCGGCAGCGTCGATTGCTCGGTAAAAATCGGTAATACGCTCGATGCAGCGCTCATTGTCATTCGCCTCCGGCAGCGGCACGTCCCCCATGTCGCCGATGCGACAGCTTTGCCAGGGATCGACCTGGAACTCGATGTGCACGCGCCGCGCCATGGCCGAAACATCGCGTACCGCGCGCGGTCCGAGGTGCTGATCTCGCTCGGTGGTGCCGTTACCGGTCGAGTGCGGGACGCCAACCAGCGCAATGTCGAGCATTGCCGGATCGCGTTCAATCGGACACCTGAACAGGGTCGGAATATCCCACCAGTAAAGCCCCTCCAGCATCATCCTGTCTTCGGCAGATAGGTTCTCGCTCATGTTAAATTTCCTCGGTGATTTAGTAGGCCCGCTTTTGAGACGCACCCCGGTACAGGATATCGGCCCAGTTACGGTTCGCTTTTTCGCGCTCGCTGACGCCCTCGGGATCCATGTCAGCGCGGGGTCGTTTGAGAGCTATGAAGTCCGGCTGCAAACAGTCTCCCCTAATCGGCAGCCAGTAATTGTCACCCAGCGTCTGACGCGCGCCGGCAGGCATATAGGCCTGCAACGCGAAGCCGACTCGACGTCGCTGGCTTCGATTGGGTTGTGAACCGTGGATTACTCTCGCATGGTGTAGCGACATTTGCCCCGGATTCAGAATCAGATCGACCGCAGAGGATTCATCGACGTCCTGAATCTGCTGGCCGCGGGTCAAAATATTGTCTTCGTGAAATGTTTCCAGGTGAAGTTGCACCGGATCGTGATGGCTGCCCGGGATCATGCTCATGCAGCCGGTTTCGCGGTTGCTCGCGGTAAGCGCGATCCACGCGGTTACATAGTTATGCGGCGTAATCCCCATGTAGGTCGCATCCTGGTGCCAGCTGACGAAGTGACTGCTTTGTGGTTCCTTGATAAACAGCACGCTGCCCCACAGCGAAAAATCGCTGCCAACCAGGTCCTCGACCGCATCCAGTACTACTGGATGGTGCGCGAGTTCATCCAGGAATTTAAAGGCCAGGTGGGGATTATTGCGATTCTCGGCATTCAGCTGTTCAGGATATTGCGTCTCCGCGGCTCTCAGCCGTTGCTCGTAGTCGGCGGCCCCTTCCTCGGAAATCACGTCGACCGGCGCAACGAATCCGTCGTCACGATATTGATCGATCTGTTGCTGAGACAGTACTTTTCCCATGGCACCATTGACCCGTGATTTGGAATCAGCAGATAGTAGCGTAAACTCGCGTCGGATAAATAGCAGAAAAGATTATTCGTGTAAGCGATGAAAAAACTCGACAAAAAAACCCTGCTGGGCATTCGCGATCAGTTTGGCAGTTACGCCTGGGATGACGCCGAAATTTCGGAGTTGGTGGATCCAAAGCTGGGCATCATTACCGGCTTCCAGGAATTACTCGACCAACTTGAGATACTGCGCCAGATTGATCTCGAATCAACGCCCCCTGCCGGCGATATATCGCCGAAATGACCGGGTCACTGGCTTTTGCCTCGATTGGCGAGCTATCCACCAGGCTGCGTAACCGCGAGGTCAGCGCTTCCCGGCTCATCGATCTCTATGCAGACCGAATCGGGCGCCTTGGTGCGACCAGCAAGGCATTCATTACCAATGATATTGAACGCGCGCGGGCACGGGCCGAGATCATTGATCAGAATTTCGACAACTCCCTGGCGCTCAACGGCATACCTTATGCCTGCAAGGATTTGTACGATGTAAAGGGCCTGGTGACCACGGGTGGCTCGCAGGTGCTGCAGGATAACCTGGCACAGGAGGATGCCGCGGCGGTCAAGCGCATGGACCAGGCTGGCGCCATTTTCATCGGCAAGAACAACCTGCACGAATTTGCTTACGGCGCAACCGGGGAAAATACGCTCTACGGGACGCCGCCTAACCCTTATAATCACTCGCGTTTGGCCGGCGGCTCGAGTAGCGGCTCGGCGGCCGCGCTCGGATTCGGGCTTTGCGCTGCCGCACTTGGCACCGACACCGGCGGGTCGGTGCGCGCACCCGCGGCACTCTGCGGAGTGGTGGGTTTCAAACCGACCTTCGGGCGCGTCAGCACCGAGGGCGTTATCCCCTACTCGTGGTCGCTCGACCATGTCGGCACCCTGACCCGTAGTGCTGCCGATGCCGGCCTGTTGTTCGAGCAACTCGCACTGCAGCATCGGCCCGGTAAGCGTACCGGTCTTGACCAGTTCACGATCGGTATTCCGGAATCTTTCTTTTTTGAACGTTGCGACAGCGAAATTCTCGACAGTGTCGACGCATTGATGAGCTTTTTACGCGGGGCCGGTGCGAATCTGAAACCGGTCGTCATGCCGTCGATGGAATACACGCGCACGGTGTCGCTGGCGGTACAAATGCCGGAAGCTTTGTCATACCACAACCGCTACCTCGAGCAGCGAGGTCATTTATATAGCCAGGACTTTCGCGCAGGACTGGCGCTGGGTCAATGCCTGCTCGCCGAACAATATATCCGTGCCAGGCGTTTCATCGAAACCTAC
The DNA here is from genome assembly GCA_945787265.1 of uncultured Gammaproteobacteria bacterium. Lineage (GTDB taxonomy): Bacteria > Pseudomonadota > Gammaproteobacteria. The sequence goes on from CALZHS010000259.1 coordinate 3,289, forward strand.
CGCAATAACATGGACCAGGTATTTGCCGGAGTTGACGTGATACTGACGCCGGCAACCCCGGTGATTGCGCCGGAAATCGGGGTGGTCGAAGTGACGGTGGACGGACATTCCGAGCCCGCCGGCAACGCGATAACCCGCTATACCTCGTTCTTTAACATGACCGGGCATCCGGCGATTACGCTGCCCTGCGGCATGCACTCCGAGGGTTTGCCGATAGGAGCCCAGTTAATCGGAAAACACTTCGCGGACGAGCAGTTGATCGACGTCGCGCAGCAGATCGAATCCGGCTACGACTTCGAGTTGCCCCTGCCGGACCTTGAGTGCGGACGGGGATTTCTGCCGAAATAAATCCAGCGCCGGTCCCTCCCCTGCGATCAGGTCGCGCATTACCAGGGGACTCAGCATACCGGCCACCTCCATCACCGGGAACTGTCCGATATTGTGCAATGCTGTCAGTAATTTCGGGCCGATAAACTGCGGCACCATGCTGCCCTCATGCTGCCGTACCAGGCGCTCTGCCGTGTCACGGTAAAAGTCCAGAAAATGATTATCCCGACAAAACATCAGGAACGCGTTGTGCAGTTTCTTATAGGTTTTCAGTTGACCGGCTTCGTCGCGTTGCACCCACACTTCCCGACCGAGCGCAAAATCCGCATCGGGCAGTACAAATTTATCAGGATCGAAAATCAGGAAATCGGCATCACACCAGATCACGCGGTGGTAGCCCTCGGCCAGCCCCTGTTGCAGTATTTTTAGTCGCGCGAGATCGGTCGCAATTACGGTTTGAGCACCGATTTTCTCAACCAGGTCCGGCTCGACCAGGTCGAATATCGCATCATCAACAAAGCGGTATTGATACTGATTCTGCCGGGCCCAGCTTTCGACCGAATCGAGACAGGGCCGCAACCAGTCGTACGGCAAGGGATCACGGTGAGACTGGACTACCAGGGTAGTGGGCATGTCAAAACAACTGTAAGTACTCGAACGCGACAGCTTATCATGCTATTTTTACTGCGCCATTCAACCGCTCAATGAGAAAATCTATGCCCAACCCAATCATCGCAACCAACTCGCCTGTCAAAGTGGCGCTCGAACAGGGCAAGAAATACTATTTCTGCATGTGCGGTCGCAGCAGCAACCAGCCATTTTGCGACGGCTCCCACAAGGGCAGCGAGTTTTCACCCATGGCTTTCGAATGCGATTCCAGCAAGGACTATTACCTGTGTCGCTGCAAGCACAGCGCCAACAAACCCTACTGCGATGGCAGCCATAAACAGTTCACCGACGACCAGGTTGGCCATCCAGCCGACTAGCGAGGCCCGATTTACTGGCACAATCGAGGGCTTCCTCCTTCGCTGGCGTTTTTGCCATAAATCATGCGTTCAATTCCGGCCCAGTACGCCGCCGCCTCGCACATGGGGCAAGCGGGAGAGGATGAATAAAGCGTGCAGCGACTTAAATTACGCGAACCGAGGCGACGTGCCGCATCCCGAATCGCCTCCATCTCCGCATGCGCGGTAGGATCTCGATTGATTACCACGCGACTCTGGGACTGACCAACGATACTGCCGTTACGAACCACGACCGCACCATAGGCCTGATCACCGCTCTCAATCGCCTGTCTTTGCATGTCAAAGGCTCGCGCGATGAACGATGCATCATCGCTTCCATCGGGCTGCTTAATTGCATCTTCCTGGTTATCACTCGCGATGACTTCGCGATCTGTGACCAGCGTAAAAATACCCGCCAGGCCAAACAACAGTGTTCGTCTTTTAGCATTCTCAGGTTTACCCATGATTTTCCCCCTCCCGACTTTTCGGCCAGTTTAACATTTCCTGTTAAAAAACCAGCTTGTGCCGCACAGCGGCAAACGCATAAAATAGCCGGCTTTCCAACTGATACCTGGGGACTACCATGGGCGAATGTCCGGTTTGCGCGGCCGAAGTTACAGTGGCCAAAGATGCGATTTCTGGTGAGTTACTGGTCTGCGATGACTGCGGTGCTGAACTCGAACTGATTAACCTCGATCCCATTGAACTGGCCGAAGCGCCTTCCGCCGAAGAGGACTGGGGGCAGTGAAAATCGGCCTGCTGCATTCGCTGATTCGTAAAGAAGAAAAACTGCTGATCGAGGCTTTTCGAAAAGCCGATGTAGAGCCGATCATGATCGACGATCGTCAGTTGATCATGGATTTTCATAGCGCACCCGATATCGACATCCTGGTCGAACGTTCGATCAACCATTCACGCGCGCTGCACGCGCTGCGCCTGTTCGAGAGCGCCGGGGTGTGTTGCGTCAATTCACACAGGGTCGCGCAGATTTGTGGCGACAAGCTGCTGACCACCGCGGCCCTCAAGGACCACGGTATCGCACAGCCCGAGTGCCGGGTCGCATTCACCGAGGAATCGGCACTCACTGCGATCGAGGAACTGGGCTACCCGGTGGTCCTGAAACCCGCGGTTGGGTCCTGGGGCAGGCTGCTGTCGAAGATCAACGATCGCGATGCCGCCGAAACGGTACTCGAACACAAGACTGTACTCGGCAGCTATCACCACTCGATTTTTTATATTCAGCAATATATCGAAAAGCAGGGGCGTGATATCCGCAGCTTCGTGGTCGGCGATGATTGTATTGCCGCAATTTACCGTAGCTCGGATCACTGGATCACCAATACTGCACGCGGTGCGCAGGCCAGTAAATGCGAGGTGACGCCCGAGGTCGCCGAGATATCGCTGGCCGCGGCGCACGCCGTTGGCGGCGGGATCGTAGCGGTGGACCTGTTTGAAAGCGAATCTGGCCTGCTGGTTAACGAGGTCAATTACACCATGGAATTTCGCAACAGTATCGACACCACCGGTGTTGATATTCCGCAAGTTGTCGCGAATTACGTCGTCGGCCTGGCCAGACAATGAAAAAGGTTTCGATTGTCGGCGCCTCGGGCTATACCGGCGGCGATTTACTGCGCATCCTGTTGTTTCATCCGCAGGTCGAAATTCACCAGGTGACGTCCGAGCGATACGCGGGCAGGCTGGTTGCGAGCGTGCATCCCAACCTGCGTAAAATCTGCAAACACAAGTTCATCCCGATTGCAGAACTGGAGCCCTGTGACGTGCTGTTCCTGGGATTACCGCACGGGCAAATGATGAACCGCCTGGAGGAATTCGAAAGCCTGGCCGACACCCTGATCGATTTATCCGCCGACTTCCGCCTGCACGACAGCACTGCCTTTGAAAACTGGTATGGCAAGGCGCACAGCTGTCCGCAGAAACTGGCTGATTTTGTCTACGGCATTCCCGAACTTCACCGCGCCGAAATGATAGGCGCCCGGCGCATCTCGGGTGCCGGCTGTAATGCCACTGCCACCATTCTCGCGCTGTATCCACTCTACCAGGCCGGCGTGGTCGAATCCGCGGTGGTCGAGGTTAAAGCCGGTTCCAGCCAGGGCGGCAACGCGGTCAGCGAAGGCAGCCACCATCCGGAACGCAGCGGTGCAGTGCGCTCCTACAAACCGACCGCACATCGCCATCTCGGCGAAATCCAGCAGGAACTGGGTGCCGACAACATTCATTTCTCCGCGACCTCGATCGAGATGGTACGAGGCATCCTCGCGACCTGTCACGTCTTCCTGAACCAGGATCTGCAGGAAAAGGATATCTGGAAAATCTACCGCGGCGCCTACGGCGACGAACCCTTTATCCGGATCGTCAAGGAACGCAGCGGTATCCACCGTTACCCGGAGCCCAAAATTCTCGCCGGCAGCAACTACTGCGACATCGGCTTCGAGCGTGACCCGCACAGTAATCGGCTGGTGGTGATCAGTGCCCTCGATAACCTGGTGAAGGGCGCAGCCGGCCAGGCAGTGCAGGCATTCAACATTGCGCAGGGATTCGACGAAACCATGGGGCTCGAATTCCCCGGATTACACCCCTGAATTCGAACCGTCATGTGTCGCATCCTCTATGCCCGGGCCGAGACGCCATTTCAAATTGCCGATTTGCTCAAGCCGTTCGCAGAACTTTCGCGCAGCAGCCGGGAGTTCCAGGGGCATGGCTGGGGCTGTGCCTGGTGGGAACGGGATGGCTGGCATCAACACCACGACATTCGCCCGGTCTGGGAAGACGACCTGGCGCAATTCGGCAGCACCTCCCTGTTGCTGGCACATGCCCGCAGCGCGTTTCGCGATGAGGGTATCGTCATCGAAAACAACATGCCCTTCTCGGATGGCGAATCGGTTTTCATTTTCAATGGTGAGCTGCGTGGCTATATTCGACGCTTCGATAAGGGCGACAAATGTGCCGCTACCGCAAAGGCGGTCGAGATCATCAACAAGCGCAGTGCCTACGTGCGCGCGATGAATATAATTCTCTCTGATGGCGAGCAGTCGTGCCTGTCCACCAGCTACAACGAAGATCCCGATTATTTCCAGATGCACCAGAAGCATAACGGCAACCTGCACCTGGTCTGTTCACAACCTTTTCCGGGCGACCAGGACTGGACCCGAATCGATAACCATACGACGATCGAATTATGATGCTGATAAAAATTGGCGGTGGCGAGCAGATCAACCTCGAAGCCGCGATTGCAGACCTGGCGACACTGGAGCAACCCTTTATTATCGTGCACGGCGCCAATGTATTACGTGACCGACTGGCGCAACAGCTGGGCCTGGAAAAGACCGTGCTGACCTCGGTCTCGGGTTATGCCAGTGTTTTTTCCGACCAGGACGCAATCGATGTCATCATGATGAGTTACTCGGGCCTGCGCAACAAGCAGATTGTCGAACTGTGCCAGCGCAAGCAAATCAACGCAGTGGGTCTGACCGGGCTCGCAACAAGGGTATTCGCGTACGTGAAAACGGCAAGACCCTGATCAAGCGGGATCTTTCAGGCAAGCCTCGCACTATCAATACCGAATTGATGCAACTGCTGCTCGGCCACGGCTATTGCCCGGTGCTGACCATCCCCATCGTCGACGAAAAAGGTTTTGCGATAAACTCGGAAAACGATGACATCGTCGTGCAGATCGCTAACTCGCTCGATATCGATACCGTGGTTCAGCTGATCGAAGCGCCCGGGTTCCTCGATGATCCTGACGACGACTCATCACTGGTGACCCGCATGAGCGTCAGCGAACTGCAACAACGCGAAGCCAGCGTCGAAGGTCGTATCAAGCGCAAGCTGCTGGCGCTGTCACGACTTTGCGACAAGGGTAAAACCCGCGTCATCATTGCCGATGGCCGCATTGAACAACCCATTATCAGTGCGCTGGACGGCGCCGGGACTCATATCTCATGACTGATTACAAAGCCCTCGAACACGAGTATGGCGTGCCTCTGCAGGCAAAACGCGACCTGGTTGCGGTACGTGGAAAAGGCGCGCTCCTGTACGATGAGGAAGGCCACGAGTATATCGATTGCGCCGCGGGTATCGCGGTTGCGTCGCTCGGGCACTGCCATCCGAAACTGGTCGCGGCAATCAAGCAGCAGGCGGAAACCCTGATCACCTGCCCCAACATCATGTACAACGACGTGCGCTCCAGGTTGCTCAGGAAACTGGTCGAAATTACTCCGCCCAGCCTGACCCGGGCCTACCTCTGCAACTCGGGCGCCGAGGCGATCGAGGCGGCGCTCAAGTTTGCGCGCCTGCACACCGGGCGTACCAACTTTGTTACCGCGATGCGTGGCTTTCACGGTCGTACCATGGGTGCAGTCAGCGCGACCTATACGCCGAAGTATCGCGAGGCCTTCCAGCCACTGATTCCAGGTTTCGAGTACGTGCCCTTCAACAAGATCGAAAAGCTCGAGGCGGTGGTCAATGAAAATACCGCGGCGGTCATGTTCGAACTGGTGCAGGGTGAAGGTGGTGTCAATCCGATCCAGGCCGACTACCTGGCGGCAGTGCGCAAGCTCTGCTCCGAGCGCGGCGCATTATTGATTGTCGATGAAATTCAGACCGGCTTTTGCCGCACCGGCAAATTCTTTGCCTGCGACCATTTCGAACTGCAACCCGACATCATGTGCGTGGCCAAGGCAATGGCTGGCGGCGTCCCCATCGGTGCGACATTGCTCAATGCCGAGATCAATATCGAGCCCGGACTGCACGGCACGACCTTCGGCGGCAACCCCCTGGCATGTGCCGCGGCGCTGGCCGCGATCGATATCTACCAGACGGATAACCTGGCACAACGGGCCGCAGAACTGGGTGAGTATTTCGAGACACAGCTGCAGGTTGCCGATCTGTCCCAGGTACGTGCGCTGCGGCGACTCGGTTTAATGATTGGTATCGAGCTCAAACAGAAGGTACAGGACAAGCTGGCCGAGCTGCTGGCGCATCGCATCATCGCGCTACCGGCTGGCCCGAATGTCATCCGCATGCTACCGCCGTTGATCATCGAGAAAGACCAGATCGACCGGGTCGTCAAGACGCTGCGCGAATTGCTGGCTTAACCACGACCGCAGGGATACCGATACGCGGCTCGAAAACGAGAAATTCTTTGGCTAACCAATCTTTTTTACCGGTTTATTGCCAACTGCTGGTTTTTGTGACACCGATACTCTTATATACTTCGCGTTTTTCGTATCATCGAATTTTCGACAACTACTACCCCCCGACAATCGAATAGAAACTAATATGACTCCCACTCCGGATCTGACACCCTACGGCATCACCGGCACCACCGAGATTTTGCACAATCCCAGCTACGAAACCCTGTTCGCCGAGGAAACGGCGGACAGCCTGGAAGGATATGAAGTTGGACACCTGACCGAGTCGGGAGCGATTGCGGTCGACACCGGCGACTTTACCGGTCGATCGCCGAAGGACAAGTACCTGGTGCGAGACGACACCACCCGTGACACGATCTGGTGGTCTGACCAGGGTGATAACGACAATAAACCCATTGATACTGAAACCTGGAATAAGCTGCGCCAGCTCGTTACCGAGCAACTGTCAGGCAAACGACTGTTCGTGGTCGATACCTTCTGTGGCGCCAATCCCGAAAGTCGGCTCAAGGTTCGTTTCGTCACCGAGGTTGCCTGGCAGGCCCATTTCGTAACCAACATGTTTATCCGACCCAGCGCCGCAGAACTGGCCGACTATGTGCCCGATTTTGTAGTGCTCAATGGTTCCAAGACCTCGAATCCGGATTACCAGGCGATGGGCCTGAACTCCGAGAATTTCGTCGCCTTCAATATGACCGAGGGGATGCAGATTATTGGCGGCAGCTGGTATGGCGGCGAGATGAAAAAAGGCATGTTCTCGATGATGAACTACCTGCTGCCACTGAAAGGCATGCCATCGATGCACTGTTCCGCCAACGTCGGCGAAAACGGTGACGTGGCAATATTCTTCGGCCTGTCGGGAACCGGAAAGACCACGCTTTCGACCGACCCCAAGCGACGCCTGATCGGCGACGATGAACACGGCTGGGACGACGATGGCATTTTCAACTTCGAAGGTGGCTGTTACGCCAAGGTAATCGACCTGAACGCCGATGACGAACCCGATATCTACCGCGCGATCCGCCGCGACGCGTTACTCGAAAACGTGGTCGTCAATGAAAATGGCGAAGTCGATTACAGCGATGGTTCGAAAACCGAAAACACCCGGGTGTCGTACCCGATTTATCACATCGACAACATCGTTAAACCTGTCTCAAGGGCCGGTCACGCCAGTCGGGTCATCTTTCTGACCGCCGACGCTTTCGGTGTGTTACCACCGGTTTCGAAGCTCAGCTCGGAACAGGCTGAATACTACTTCCTGTCCGGATTCACCGCGAAACTCGCGGGCACCGAACGCGGTATCACCGAGCCTACCCCGACGTTCTCGGCCTGTTTCGGCAAGGCGTTTCTATCGCTGCACCCGACCCGGTACGCAGAAGTTTTGTACAACAAGATGAATCAGTTCGGCAGCCATGCTTACCTGGTCAATACCGGCTGGGATGGCCACGGCAACCGTATTTCAATCAAGGCGACCCGTGCGATTATCGACGCAATTCTCGATGGTTCGATCGACTCTGCAGAAACCGAAACCTTGCCAATTTTCAACCTCAGCATCCCAACCGGCCTGCCCGCCGTCGACGCCGGCATTCTCGACCCGCGCAACAGTTACGGGGACGCGTCGGAATGGAATTCGAAGGCGAACAGGCTGGCCTCACTGTTTATTGAAAACTTCGAGCAATATACTGACACCGAGGGTGGCAGGAAGCTGGTTTCGGCGGGTCCAGTCATCTAGAACCGCTACTACACTTCAGCACTGCAACACTTGCCTCGGCCCGGTTTCGGCAGACAAAAT
>CALZHS010000260.1 GCA_945787265.1 uncultured Gammaproteobacteria bacterium
CCGGCGATCAGGGCATTTGCCGCGGGATCATCGGCCCGGGGGAGGTTTGCGTGCGTTATATGGCCCGTCAACAATGCAACATCCAGTTAGATCGATATCTGCCACTGTAAAAAAGCCTGACTCACGCATACTGACCGGGATCAAGTTAACAGAATTCAGTCGTCATCAGAGCCTTGAGGCGGATCTTCCTGCATGGCTGCACGAATCGCGGCTTCCTGCTGCATGAACAGTTCCCGAAAGCCAGGACGCATGCCGCTGTCCTCGGTAATGAGCCAGTTCTGGTAAAGATCCTCGACCATCTCGTTCTCGGTCGCGATAAAGGTGCTTTTCAACTGTTCCGCCCGAAACGGGGAGAAGCCGAGCCGGGTTAATGCTTCGCAACCCATATCAAGCGCCGCAAGGTAGGTTTCCTTGATGACGAATTGCGCGCCAGCCTGTTTCAACTGGTAATAGTGAACCTGGTCGAAGGCGCGCGCCAGTATTGCGAGGTCAGGGCAGCGTTGGCGGATGTGCTCTACGAGCTGTACCGCGCGCTCGCGGTCGTCGATCGCGATCACGAACAGGTCGACGTCTTCCAGTCCTGCGGTTTCAAGCAGTTCGGGACGGGTCGCATCTCCAAAGTAACTCTTGATCTCGAGCTTGCGCATGTTGTCAACCTGCCCGGCGTCATGGTCGAGGACTATGGTCTCGATGTTGTTTGCGACCAGCAACCGATTCACGATCTGGCCGAAGCGCCCGATACCGGCAATCAGTACGCGGCCCCTGGTATCAATGACATCGTATTCACGCTGTTGCGTGCTGGTTTCAAAGCGAGGGACCAATACCTTGTCGAAAAATATAAACAGGGCAGGTGTCAGGAGCATCGAAATCGCGACCACCAGCGCAAGCAGCTCGGCGATATCGGGTGGGATCACGTTGTTCTGTAAGCTGAAGCTCAGCAGTACGAAGCCAAATTCTCCAGCCTGTGCGAGTCCGAGCGTCACCAACCAGCGATCGATCGAGTGAATGCCGAACGATCTTGCCAGGAGATAAATGATTGCCGCCTTTACGGCTATCAACGATACGGTAACTGAGGCGACCAGCATCCAGTCCTGTGCCAGCACACCAAAGTCGATGCCTGCGCCCACGGTGATGAAGAACAAGCCGAGTAGTAAACCCTTAAAGGGTTCGATATTGGTTTCGAGTTCGTGCCGAAATTCGCTGTTCGCGAGGACCACGCCCGCGAGGAAGGTACCGAGGGCGGGTGACAGGCCAACCAGGCTCATTAATGCAGCGATACCGATGACCAGCATCAACGCGGTCGCGGTAAACACCTCGCGCAGACCGGATGCTGCGACGAAGCGGAACAGCGGTCGGCTGAGGAAGAATCCGCCGAATATAACGGTGGCGATCGCGCCGAGTACAACAATGGCGTAGAGCCAGTTTGGCAGGCCCGAAACCAGGTCGAGATGGCCGTGGGCCGCGGCCGTCTGCTTTGCCATTTCGCTGGCGGCCAGGGCCAGCTCGGGAACCTCGAGCAACGGTATTAATGCCAGCATCGGTATCACCGCAATGTCCTGGAATAACAGAACCGCGAAGGCACCTTGTCCACCTTCAGTTTTAGTGAGGCCTTTTTCGTTCAGGGTCTGCAACACGATTGCGGTCGACGAGAGCGCAAGAATCAGACCGATGGTAAGCGCGACGCGCCAGTCAATTCCAAAGATCAGGCTGATCAGCGAAATTGCAGCCGTCGACAAAGCCACCTGCAGGCCGCCCAGTCCCAGCAGTCGATTTCGCATCGTCCATAACACGCGCGGTTCCATTTCGAGGCCGATCAGGAACAGCATCATCACCACGCCAAACTCGGCAAAATGTTGCAGCGTCTGGGTTTCTTCGCCCACCAGGCCAACCACCGGACCGATAATGACTCCGGCCATCAGGTAACCCAGTACCGAACCCAGCCCCAATCGTTTCGCCAGGGGTACCGCGATAACCGCGGCACACAGGTAAATGAAGGCCTGGATAAAGTAGCCGGTCATGCATTTACCCCGGCGGGTTGCTGATGCCGTCCACAGTTTTCGACACCCCGGGTAGTGGCAGTGTGATTTTGGACTGGCGCTGAAATGGTTGGTTAAACAGGATCAGGAATCTATTGGGCATGACATCCGCTCGGGCTTCAGGACAAACTGTGCCTGTATAAAGAATGGCAAAATTTTATTCAAGCGAATTTGATCGAGCGCATTTGACTCCACCACGACCATTCCCGATCTATGCGCTGCCCTAAAGGCTGAAAATAACGTTTAGCGGGGGTTTTTATTCACCGGCATAGCGGTTGAGGTAAACCGGAATTCGCTGCGCACCAAACGTGCCCGGTTTTTCGAGGAAATGCCCGGGTAGCCGTGTCCCGCAACTGGCGCAGCAGCCGTTGGCATCGAGACCCCATTGTCCGAGTACGTACCAGTCGCGCTCGATTAACAACTCGCCACAGGAATGACACCAGGTACTGGAGCCGGTGTTGTCGTGTACGTTACCGGTATAGGCGTAATGCACGCCGTTTTCGATCGCGATCTTGCGTGCACGGGTCAGCGTCGCAAGCGGGGTCGGCTTGATATCAAGCATCTTCCAGTCTGGATGAAACGCGGTAAAGTGCATCGGCACGTCGGCTCCGAGCTTTTCGACTACCCATTGCGTCATCTGGTGCAGCTCGTCGTCGGAATCATTTTCCCCGGGGATCAACAGCGTGGTCAGCTCGAGCCAGCAACTGGTTTCATGCTGGATATATTCGAGCGTTTCCAGCACGGGCGCCAGGTGCCCACCGCAAATCTTGTAATAGAACCGGTCGGTAAATGCTTTCAAATCGACATTGGCGGCATCCATCGCGGCAAAAAACTCGACCCTGGGTTCCGGGTCGATATAGCCGGCCGTCACGGCAACCGTGTTGATATCATGTTCGCGGCAGGCCGCGGCGACGTCGATCGCGTACTCGTGGAAAATAACCGGGTCGTTGTAGGTAAAAGCCACGCTCAGGCACGACAGTTCAGCTGCAACACGGGCCAGTTTCTGTGGTGACGCGGCATCGGCCAGGGTATCCATCTCGCGCGACTTGGTCATGTCCCAGTTCTGGCAAAACTTGCAGGCCAGGTTGCAGCCCGCGGTGCCGAACGACAGCACCGAACTGCCGGGGAAATAGTGATTGAGCGGTTTTTTCTCGATTGGATCGACACAAAAACCGCTCGAGCGACCGTAACTGACCAGTTTAACCTCGTCGTCGAGGCGCTGGCGCACGTAGCAAAGCCCGCGTTGGCCTTCGCGCAGGTGACAGTGGCGCGGGCACAGATCGCACTGCAGGCGACCATCGTCCAGGCGATGCCAGTATTTGGTTTTAACGATTGTATCTTGCATGATCTTGATACAGGGCAAATGAAACAGGGGGAGTTGGGGTTAAACTGTATCTAATTAATTTTTTCGAGGATAACTCATGACTACGCGCCCTGCGGCGGTTGCCGGTTACTTCTACGACGCGAATGCAAGTCGTTTGCAACATCATGTCAATGAACTGTTAAAGGCTGAATCAGCGCTTCCCGATCCGTTACCCAAGGCACTAATCGTACCACACGCGGGCTATATCTACTCGGGTTCAACCGCAGCCTACGCCTTTCGTTGCCTGTTAACTGATCCTGATCAAGTAAAACGGGTATTATTGATCGGACCCGCGCACCGGGTTTACGTTGACGGCATGGCAATCCCTTCAGTGGACTGCTTTGCGACGCCACTGGGCGATATTCCACTGGACCGGGAAGCACTCGATCAAATAGAAGATTTACCGGGTGTGCAGGTGTCGGATGAAGCCCATCGGGAAGAGCACAGCCTCGAGGTCCAGTTACCGTTTCTGCAAGCGGTATTGAACGAGTTTAAATTGATTCCCGTGGTGGTGGGAGGGGCTTCTGCCGCCGAGGTAGCAGGGGTAATCGATGCCCTGGTCGATGATCCTCATACGTTGCTGGTGATCAGCTCCGATTTATCGCATTTTTTAAGTTACCCGCAAGCACAGCGGGTCGACGCGAGTACCTGTGACA
>CALZHS010000261.1 GCA_945787265.1 uncultured Gammaproteobacteria bacterium
GACCCAGCTCGCGCGCGCCTTCAAACCGCCGTCGCTGATCGAGGAAGGCGGTTCACTCGAGACCGATATCGACTCCGAAACCAACGACACCCTCGAGTTCGGGCATATCTTCCTCGACAACGACCTGGTGCTGCGCAACACCATCTATTTCTCGAAACTCGATAACCTGATCCTGTTCCAGGATATGGCGCCGTTCGGCTACTTCAACAGCGGTTCGTTCGATCTGCGCGGCTACGAGCTCGAGGTTGAAAAATCGGTCGGCACCGACTGGGACATCAACGCCAGCCTGTCGTTGCAGGATTACGTCGATGACAAGCTGCCCGGCGCCGCACCCTGGATGCTGAAGCTCGGTGTCGAGTACGCACTGATGCCGTTGACCGGTGTGCACCTGCAGGTCAACAGCCTCGGCAGCCGTGACCGCGAAGCGACCGATACCCGCGGCGATTTCGAACAGACCACGCAGGTCGACGTCAGCCTGCGCATGCAGAACTTTAACAACATCGACGGCTTGAATTTTCGCGCCGGCATCGTGAATCTGCTCGACGACGAGTTGAAGCACCCTGCACCCCTCGACACTTACCCGGACGACTACCCCTACAGCGACGGAGCGACGCTGTGGGCACAGTTTACCTACCAGCCATGATTACTTTCCGAGGCCAGTCGACGTGTTGAGGTTACCCGGCAAAATCGGGCTCGTCGCCCTGCTGTGCCTGGTCCCATTCGTCGGGTTGCCGTCACTCGCGCAGGAGAACGCGACACCAAGACTGCAGATCGGCATCAACCTGCTGCCCGCGGTCATAGCTGCCAACCAGAGCCTCGCAATAAGCGACGGTAGCAATGACCTGCCGATCTACCTGGTGTACCGCGAGAACCGGCGACACGCGCTGCAGCTCGAACCGGCCCTGCGCCAGGTCGGTGAAATCCGCAAGCGCAAGCTCGAGATCAAGACCCTGTCGCTGGAGGCATTGCTGGCGGCTGAGCCGGCGCCGCTGAGCATCGTTTTTATTACCGAACCCCTGGATCGACGCCTTGACGAGCTGGTCGAGCTCGCGCAACGGCATCGGATCCTGCTGTTTTCTCCTTTCAAGGGCGACGTCGAGCTCGGCGTTACCGCCGGCTTCCAGGTCACCGACAAGGTGCTTCCGCTGGTCAACATGGCGTCCCTGAAACAATCAAAAATACAACTGAAAGCGTTCTTTTTACGCATTGCGGTGAAACATGAGTAAGCAATTCCTCTCTCGAAACTTCCTTAACACCGTGGACCTCAAGTCCTCGCTGTTATTTCTCGGCATTGGCGTGGTCATCATCTCGATGACCCTGTGGAACTGGCACTACGACGTCAAGCCACGGCTGGTCAACGAGGCGCAATCGAACACCCGCGTGCTGGCGTCATCCTATGCGCGCGCGATCGAATCGCAGTTTCAGAACGTTACCGGCAAGACCGACGTGTCGGTGATTCATAACTCGATTAACGAGATGCTGCTCATCAACGACCCGAGCACCGGGGAAAATCTATACTACGGCGTCACGCTCGAGGTCGACTACGACGCGTTTCCAGCCGATTACGACCTGGTGAACTTCAACGTCGGTGCGACGGACTGTAAAGACTGCATCATCACCGAAAATCCGATTTACAAAAAGACCAACGGCGAACTGATCGCAATCCTCAAGATCTACGCAAACCCGGTTTTCTACCAGCGCCTCGTCGACGATATCGTTAACGACCTCGCGATCATGATGATCGGCGTTATCCTCGTGCTGGTGGTCGCGTGGGTCACGTCGAATCGCCTGATGCAGCGCATTCGCGAACGCGAACACAGCCTGGTCTACGAAATTGCCGAGCGCAAGTCGGCAGAGGAGCGCCTGCATCAAGTTGCGGCTTACGACCAGTTGACCAACCTGCCGAATCGTTATCTGCTGCAGGCCGATTTCTCGCGCAAGCTCGAAGAATCGGGTCGCAATGGCGCAATGCTGGCGACACTGTTTTTCGATCTGGATAATTTCAAAGAGGTCAACGATACTCACGGTCACGAAATCGGGGACGCGTTACTCAAACAGGTCGCCCAACGCATGTCCGAGGTGACCCGTAACTATGACCTGCTGGCCCGCTTCGGTGGCGATGAATTCGTCATGATTATGTCGAATCTCGATGACCGCCTGGACGTCAACCAGGTTGTCGAAAAGATTATCGCCGGTTTCGAGCCGGCCTTCGAGCTGCCGGGCGCCACGGTCCACATCACCACCAGCGTCGGCATCAGTATCTTCCCGGAGGATGGGAACGATCCGAGCGAATTGTTAAAGAATGCGGATCTCGCGATGTACCGTGCCAAGGCTGAAGGTCGCAACTGCTACCAGTTTTTCAGCTCCGAGATGAACCTCGAATTGCAGTATTCCCGCTGGGTTGAAACCAACCTGCGCAAGGCGCTCGACGAAAATCGACTGGCGCTTTACTTTCAGCCACAGGTCAACCTCGAAACCGGTGACGTCGAGTCCTGCGAGGCTCTGATCCGTTGGCCGCAGGAGGACGGGGAAAACATCAACCCGGGAGACTTCATCAAGATTGCCGAGCGCACCGGGCAGATTCTCGATATCAGCAACTGGGTCGCGAACGAAGCCTGCCGTGTAATCCAGCAATGGACCGAGCAGGGCTATGACACCGTGCGCGTCGACATTAACCTCTCGAGCAAGGATTTTGCCAACCGTGGTGTGCTCTACAAGTTTTTGCAGATACTGCAGCGCCATCACCTTAAGGCCAGTCAAATCGGCGTTGAGATCGCCGAGAATATCATGCTGGAGTCACCCGACCAGGTGATCAAGGCATTGAGCGTGTTACATAATGCCGGCGTGCATATCTCGATCGACGATTTTGGCACCGGGTATTCATCGCTGAACTCGCTCAAGCAGCTGCCGCTGTCGGGCATCAAGATCGACGAAAGCTTCGTGCACGAGGCCCCGAACAGCAAGAATGACCTCGTCATCATGCAGGCGATCACGCTTGCGGGCCAGGGCTTCGGCCTCGATGTTGTCGCCGAGGGTGTCGAAACCGAGTGGCATCAGTCCTTGTGCAAGGAAGTTGGATGCAACACGATACAGGGTAACTACGTGTCCCAACCGCTGCCGGCTGACGAGTTTGCGGAGCAGTACCTTAAAAAAGGCAAGTTGGCCAGGAAAGCACGCGGTTGAATTGTAGCCCCAAGCGGCTACACTGGGCGTCCTTGCCGTGTTAGACCCGGGTCTCATGCCTGAAAATTACCAACTCGTAGAATCCCTGTTACAGCAACCGCTCGATAACGGCGACGTGGTTTGTAACCTGTGCCTGTGGCGCTGTCGCCTGCGGCACGGCCAGCGCGGTTTCTGCCAGGCGCACGTCAATCGTAATGGAACCCTGTACAACCTTTCCTACGGTATCGTGTCGGCGATCGAGGTCGAATCGATTCGCAACAAACCGGTTTTTCACTACCGCCCCGACAGCCGCGTGATGTCGATCGGCAGTTACGGCTGCAATTTCCGCTGCAAGGGTTGTCACAACCTCGAGATTTCCTGGGGTGTCGATGCGCTCGACAAGCTCGCGCGCGGACAGTCGACCGATGCCTTCGTCACGCCCGAACAAATGGTTGAAATGGCGCTCAAGCACGAGGTTGGTGGCATCGCGTTTACCTACTCCGAGCCCGCGGTATGGCTCGAGTACGTGCTCGATGTTTCGAAGCTTGCGCATCAAGCCGGGCTGTTCACGGTTTACGTGTCCAACAGTTTCGTCACCGACGAGGCGCTCGAGCTGATGGCGCCGCACATCGACGTGCTGTGCTCCGACATCAAGAGCCTGTCGGCCGAGTTTTACCACGACATCTGCCCGGTGAGCACGGTTGAGCAGGTGCTGGGGTCAATCAAGCGGGCGGCGGAGCTCGGCATTCACGTCGAGACCCGCACCAACGTGATTCCAACGAAAAATGATGACGTCGATGAATTGAGGCGCATCGCTGGATGGATTCATGACAACCTCGGGGCCGAGAGTCCCTGGCATGTCACGAAATTTTTTC
>CALZHS010000262.1 GCA_945787265.1 uncultured Gammaproteobacteria bacterium
CTGAACTACGTGAAAATGCAGGAACAGGCCAGCACCGGTTAAGCGGCTGAAATTCCCCGCAGCTGCCGACCGCCAATCAGGTGCAGATGCAGATGAAATACCTCCTGACAGCCGTGGCGATTACAGTTAAACACGAGCCGGTATCCATCTTCCGCGATACCTTCATCAGCAGCGATCTTTTGCGCTGTTAATACGAGTTTGCCGATTAATTCAGCCTGTTCGGGCTTGATATCGTTGACCGTTTCGATTTCAACTTTGGGAACAACCAGCACATGGACCGGCGCCTGGGGATTGATATCACGGAAAGCCATAATTTCATTGTCCTCGTAAACGACGTCAGCCGGTAACTCGTGCCTGATAATTTTTGAGAAGATAGTTTCGGACATTACGCCTCCGTATTGATTAAGCTAATCTATTTCCTGCCGGCCAGACAAAGCTTTCGACAAGGTACCGCTATCGACAAATTCGAGTTCACCACCGAGGGGTATTCCGCGCGCCAGTCGACTACTCTTGATTCCGTGCCTGGCCGCGCAATCGGCTATGTATTGCGCGGTGATATCTCCTTCCACGGTAGCACTTGTCGCCAGGATTACCTCCCGAATATCTCCTTCGCCAAACTGCTGTTCGAGTTCATCGAGCCCCAGCTGGCCCGGGCCGTATCCGTCCAACGGTGACAGCCGGCCCAACAACACGAAATAGCGTCCTCGATAGGCTGCTGAAGATTCCACGGCCAGCACGTCCGCGGGTGTCTCTACCACGCATAGCGTGGCCTGGTCGCGCCCTTCATCCCGGCAGATTTCGCAAACCGTGTCGTCTGAAAAATTACGACATCGCTGACAGTGTTTTACCGTATCGATCGCATTCAGAATCGCAGTCGAAATACGTTTGGCACCCGCCTGTTCGCGTTCCAGAAGATGCAGGGCCATGCGCTGGGCAGACTTCTGGCCAACGCCCGGCAGGCACTTCAGCGAGGTAATCAATTCGTCCAGGCTGGGAGATGACATGCGATCAGAACGGCAGCTTGAAACCGGGAGGCAGGTTCAGCCCCGCCGTCATTTCCTGCATCGCGGCCTGGTTCGACTTCTCTACCTTATGGACGGCATCGTTAACGGCGGCTGCCACCAGGTCTTCGAGCATTTCGACGTCTTCGTCAACCAGGCTGGGATCGATGACGACACGATTGACTTCGTGTGTGCCGCGCATGACAACCGAAACCATGCCGCCGCCCGCTTCACCGGTTACTTCTTTATTCGCGAGCTCAGCCTGCGCCTTTTGCAGGTTTTCCTGCATTTCCTGCGCTTTTTTCATCATATCTCCGAGCGCACCTTTCATGATATCTTCTCCTTCCTAATGGTTGTTTTCGATCTTGACCACACTCGCCTCATCAAGCTCGGCGGCAAACGCATGCTGTAGCTTTTTAACCAGCTTTTCATCCTTTATGGCATCGATTGCGACAAGACGCTCCTGCTGTTGACGCTGTATTTTCGCCTGCAGCGGGGTTTGTTCCACTGACGCTGTTGCCACCAGGTCGAGCTGCAATGATACCCCAAGTTTTTGTTCGAGCGCCTGCCTAATTTCGGCCGTGTTCAGGTCGTTTACGAGCTCGTGGATTTCGGGCAGCAGCCGCAATTTTAATGTGCCATCCCGGTAACGATCGACCACACTGTTAGCAACAATTTCCTGGGCGAGACCCGTCAGCCCCAAATTGTAGACAAGCTCCGACCAGTCCAGCGTGCCGTCGCCAATGGCACCCGGCTGCTGATGATCGCCCGTCTCGACAACCTGGCTTGACGGATTCTGATCGTGCACCTCGGCAGGCGGCGTCGGATTTACCGGGTCAGCTTCTCGAGGTTGAGATTTGGGACAGGGCTGCCCGTCAGCCCGGGTAGCCGTCGCTAGGGGTGGTTCAGGCTTTTTTTTTATTTCGCCGGCTTGGTCCTGTATTTCGGTTTGCGGTGCAAATGCCAGTAACCGTAACATTAACATTTCAAAACCCGAGGCTTCGTCGGGGCAGATCAACAAGTCCTGGCGCCCCTGTAGCAGAATTTGATAATAGAGTTGAACTTCCTCGGCAGACCAGCCTGCACTGAACTTCTGCAACAGTTCGACATCAAACTCGTCTTCGACTGCCAGTTTCGGGTCATTCTGGTATAGCGCAACCTGTTGCAACAGCGAAATCATTTCGGCACAGACCCGCTGATAATCAGGATTGTGCTCGATAACCGCGCGCGCTTCTGCAAGCAGCACCGGCGCCTGTTGCTCGTACAGGGCATTAAAAAGCCGCGCCAGGTAATCACGCGAGATTGAACCCAGCATCGATTCGACGGCATCCTGTCGCACCGCTCCGCCGCCATATCCAATCGCCTGGTCAAGCAAACTGAGGGCATCGCGCATACTGCCGTCGGCCGCGCCGGCGAGTCGGGTGAGCGCCATGGTATCCGTGTCTACGTTTTCCTGTTCGGTCAGAAACTGGAGTTGCGCCAGTATCTGCGCTCGTGACATACGCTTTAAGTTGAATTGCAGGCAACGCGATAACACCGTTACCGGGACTTTCTGCGGATCCGTAGTCGCCAGTAAAAACTTGATGTGCGGAGGCGGTTCTTCGAGCGTTTTCAGCAAAGCGTTGAAACTATGCCTGGATAACATATGGACTTCATCAATCAGGTAAATCTTGAATCGACCGCGCGTTGGTGCATATTGCACGTTATCCAGCAATTCGCGCATGTCGTCGACGCCGGTGCGCGAGGCTGCATCGATTTCGATCAAATCAACGCTGCGACCCTCGTCTATCTCGACGCAGGATGAACAGGTCCCGCAAGGTTGGGAGCCTATCCCCTGCTCGCAGTTCAGCGACTTTGCAAAGATTCGGGCAATTGTTGTCTTGCCGACGCCACGGGTCCCCGTAAACAGGTAAGCATGGTGCAGCCGGTTGCTATCGAGGGCATTAATCAGGGCCTGCAATACGTGTTCCTGGCCGACCATCTGCTCGAAATTAGCCGGGCGCCATTTACGCGCTAGAACCTGATAACTCATTCGGATTTTATGGAAGCAGGGCTTTTCATTAAGAAACTGGAGGCGACCTGATTCAGCACACCGCCGCACCCAATGTCCCTGCTACCGTTGCTCCCTTCCGGGCCTGGCGGGATTTACAGATAATTGTCGCGAAGGGACCGAAGCAGGTCACCATTGCAAGAGCGAGAGTGTATAGTGAAGGCCGGTCGCTTTTCAAGGCGCTATTACCGCGATTCGCTTGTCATGCATATGAATTAACCCGAGAATATGCCCGCCAGCCATACCGAGCAGAGTTTCCCGAAAATGGGTAAGAAAAAAAACAAGTCTTCCGAAAATACCATCGCGCTCAATCGCATCGCGCGGCATGACTATTTCATAGAAGATGAAATCGAGGTCGGTATGGTTCTCGAAGGCTGGGAGGTTAAAGCCCTGAGAGCGGGAAATCTGCAGCTCAGGGAAACCTACGTGATGCTCAAGAACGGCGAGCTCTGGCTGATTGGTGCCCATATCAGTCCGCTCAGTAGCGCTTCCACGCACGTGACTGCCAATCCCACCCGTACGCGCAAGTTACTCGCCCATCGCAACGAAATTGACCGCCTGGTCGGCATGGTGGAGCGCAAGGGCTACACCCTGGTTGCACTATCGGCCTACTGGAGTCGAGGTCGAGCCAAGCTGAAAATCGGTATTGCCAAGGGCAAGAAGGCGCATGACAAGCGCGCCAGCATTAAGGATAGAGACTGGAAGCGCGACAAGGCACGTCTCCTCAAACCCTCCTGAAGCTTCGGTAACCATCTTCTAAGGGTGTATACGTGGAGAGACTTCGTTGCGGGATGCTGCGCGACAGGGATGTCGTGATACGGCACTCCGCGCGCGCCTAGATGGACGTATCGGTCCGACGCATCGGCACGGCGATTCCGCAAAGCAGTCTCCTTGGCCGCTCACCGGCACCACTTGTACTTGGAATTAATAATATGAACTCATGAAATCTTTATGAGATCCCGGA
>CALZHS010000263.1 GCA_945787265.1 uncultured Gammaproteobacteria bacterium
ACATCGAGGTGATCGAAGGCGATACCGGCGATACCCGCAACGTCATGTTGAAATTCAAGGACCGGGACGAGGCGAAACGGTGGTACAACTCGCCCGAGTACCAGGCCATCGTCAACCTGCGAATGGATTCCATCTCAGGCGCTCGCGCGGTACTTTGCGACAGCTTCGAGGGATAACGGGCCTGATCGCCTGATACCGGGATTCCCGGCGGCGCCTGCCGCGGAGCAACCACCATGAAAGGAATCAGGGGACAGACCAGGTTTTTATTGTACGGGTAAACCTGGAAATTAAAATGTGGTCTGCCATCTATAATTTGTTCGTACGCGCCACTATATAACGCTTATGACACTGCTGATTATTTACCTGGCGATTGCGATCGGAGTTTCTTTCCTGTGCTCGATTCTCGAGGCGGTGCTACTCTCGGCCACACCGAGTTACGTCGAAACGCTGCAATCCGAAAGGCCGCGCGCCGGCGCGGTGGTCAACCGAGTCCAGGAACGACTCGACCAATCGCTGGCCGCGATCCTGATCCTGAATACCTTCGCCCACACCATGGGCGCCTTCGGCGTCGGAGCCCAGGCGCTCAAGGTGTTTGGCCCGCAATGGGAAACGCTGATCGCGGTTTTGCTGACGCTCGCAATCCTGTATTTTTCCGAAATCATCCCGAAAACCCTGGGGGCGACCTTCTGGCGCCTGCTGATCATACCGTCTGCCTATCTGATCCTGTGGCTGGTCAAACTGGTATACCCGCTGGTGTGGATATCGACGCGCCTGACCAGGTTATTCGGCCGCAGGCAGGAAAGCGAAATTACCCGCGAGGAAATTATTGCCATGGCATCGCTCGGCAAGAGGGGGGGCGCGCTGATCGACCGCGAAAAGGACTATGTTTCCAACGTGCTGAACCTGCGCGAGATCGTCACCGAGGAAGTGCTGACGCCGCGCACCGTGGTGCACATGCTCGAACAGAACATGAGCGTCAGCGAGGCGCTCGACGACCCGCAAACAAGGCAATTCTCGCGCATGCCGATTTACGATGAGCATCCCGAGAATATTACCGGCAAGGTGCTGCGTCACGACCTGTTCATGGCGGAACGCAACGGGCATGGCGACGAGCCGGTGAAAAACTTCGGCAAGGAAATCATCACCGTGTCAGATAAACTGCCGGTGGAGCAATTACTCGAATTGATGCTGAAAAACCGGGTGCAGCTGTGCCGGGTCAAGGACGGCTTCGGCCAGACCTCGGGTATCGTCACGCTCGAGGATGCGATCGAGACCTTGCTCGGGCGCGAAATCGTCGATGAAAGCGACACCGTCGAAGACATGCAGGAACTGGCGCGACGCAAGCACCGCGAGCGGCTGCGCAACGATAAAGTCAAACCTGTAACGCGCCCCGGAGACCAGGCCTGACCCCTAAAGTGGGTCGATGAGAAAAATCAGATCTCGATGTCCTGCGCGTAGCAGATATATTCCATCAGCGGTTTCGCGGCCCTGAAAGTTTTTTCCACCTCGCCCACAAAACCGTCGTCGAGAATGATTTCGGGCGGCTCGCGGCGCATCAGGAAAAAGCTTTTACGCTTGAGGTCCTCGATGTGCTCATGCTCGGCATCGAAACCGCGCGGCGGGCGCTTCAAACCGTCGCCGCCGATGCCGCCGAAGAATTTCTTCACCGAACGACTCGACTTGATCCGCCGCCATGCGTGCGGATTATCGACAATGGTGTTGCGTATTTTCAACAGCTCGCCGTTGGGCGGCAGCCAGATCCCGCCGCCGAACACGGCCTCCTCGGTGGAGATGTGCACATAGAAACCGACCGTATGCGCGTCCTTGCCCAGTTCATGGCGAAACTGGCAGGCCGCATGCAGTTTGTAGGGGCGCTTGTCTTTGGAGAAACGCACATCGCGGTAAATGCGAAACATCGAGCCGCCGTGCGGGCGCGAATCGGCAATAAAATGCGGCGATATCTTCTTAAGCCGGGGCGCCATCGCATCGATGAAAGCGCACATCGGCTGCACCACCGCCTGCTGATAGTCCGGTTTATGTTCGTTAAACCAGTCTCGATTGTTATTTTTCGCCAGTGCCTGGAAAAACTCGAAGAATTTCGGCGTGAACATATTCAGTTCTCACAATGATACGGGGACAGACCAAGTTTTACTTCGAATCGTAACGGCCAGCAAGTAACCGACTTTGCCCTGGCTACTCCTCTACCAGATAGCCCCTCGGCAGCAACACGAAAAGCCTGCCCTGCTGTTTCATCAGCCCCGCCAGCATTTCGGCTTCGTCTCCCCGGCCCCAGAACACATCGGCGCGAACATGACCCTTGATGGCGCCACCCGTGTCCTGCGCCAGCATGAGCCGGTCGAACGGCGACTGGCTTTCGTCCGGCAGCGTGGTCTGCAACCATACCGGCGCGCCCAGCGGGATGACGCTTCGATCGACGGCGACACTACGCGCGGGCGTCAGCGTGACGTTGAGCGAGCCGACAGGCCCGTCTGCCGTTTCGTCTTTCAGTTCGAAGAAAACGTAGCTCGGGTTTTTGGCGAGTACCTCGCTCAACCGCTCCGGATTCGCCTTCAACCAGTCCTTTATCGTAAACAGCGTGACCTCGTCCTGTTCGAGCTCCCCCATTTCGATCAGGACCCGGCCGATGGATTGATAGGGGTGGCCGTTTTGCCCGGCATAGCCCACCGCGACCGTGGTGCCGTCGGTGAGTTGCACCCGGCCGGAACCCTGAACATGCAGGAAAAACACGTCGACCAGGCTGTTCACCCACAATATCTCGGCACCTTGAAGTAAATCCGGGTTGTCGTGCAGTTGCGCACGATCGTGGTAAGGAACGACCCTGTTGCCGACCAGCTTGCCGCGCAAGCGCATGTTTTTCAGCTGCGGGTAAACGCTGCCCAGGTCGACGACCAGTAAATCTTCCGGAACGCCGTAAAGCGGGTAGCGGAATTCGCCGGATGGTTCCCGGCTGCCTTTTAACAAGGGCTCGTAATAGCCCGTAATCAGCCCCTCGGTTTCACCGCCCTCGGCGTAGATCGGGCGCACCTCGAAATGTGCTTCGAAGAATGCCCTGGCCTCGGCATCGCTTAAGGGTCCGCTCTCCTCCGCGAGTTCGCAAACTTCCCGCCAGCGCACATGGGCGAGCTTTTCGCAACTCTTCAGGAACCCGTCCCACACGTCGCCGTGGTTGTCCGACTCCCAGTTCTGCAGGCTCGACCAGTCCACGGGATTGCCGATGCCGGGCGGCCGCGTCGTACAGGCGCCGAGCATTAACGCACACAGGAGGAAAATTGATCGGAATCGGAGCACGGGGGGATTTTACCTCAGAATTCGACGCGGCAGCGAATTACGATGACAATATACCTGTTGCAAAATGACGCAAAATGTCACCGAATATCCGCCAGGTTGCGCGTGCCCCGGGCTACCGGGTCACACACCGCAAACCCGCAAGAACTTCATCCAGCCTGTAAAAGCACGGTCTGTCCCCTATAAATTCTCCCAATAGGTACTATGATCTATCGTTGAGAACCAGTCTGTTTGATTGGGCGTCAAACTAAATCAGGAGTCAATTAGCAATGCAAAAACTGAATCGTATTGGATTAACCATAATTTTAGCTGCACTCACTTTACCGACTACTGCCAATGCCGGGTCCTGGATTTGCGAGCATGATAATTTAATGCGCGAAATAACCGTTGAACGTGAAACTACCTATCCAGCACCTTGTTCAGTGGTATACAACAAAGACACCGAAAATCTCGGTTCCTCGGTACTCTGGACTGCACAAAACGACGGCGCTTACTGCGATGTTAAAGCCAACGACCTGGCTGAAAAACTTAAAGGCTGGGGCTGGTCTTGTACTGAAATCTAACAACAATCAAGTAAAGCCAAGAGCAGGGATAAGGGTGCAGTATTCCGATTAGCCACTGGCGAGCTTTCGGGCTGAAATAAGGATACTGTCCCCGGAATTCCAAAATCAGCGTGGAAAACGCGCGGCGACTCTGAAGA
>CALZHS010000264.1 GCA_945787265.1 uncultured Gammaproteobacteria bacterium
CATGGGCTGCCATTCGATCTGTATCAAGGACATGGCCGGCCTGCTGAAACCCTATACCGCCGAGGAAATGGTCAGCCGCATCAAGGAGAGCTGCGCGGTTCCGTTGACGGTACACAGCCACGCAACGACCGGCCTGTCGACCGCGACCCTGATGAAGGCCATCGACGCCGGGGTCGACATGATCGACACGTCAATCTCGTCGATGAGCCTGACCTACTGTCATTCGCCCACCGAAACCTTTGTTTCGATCATGGAAGACAGCGAGCGCGCCACGGGACTGGACCTCGACCTGCTGGAAGAAATCTCGCTCTATTTCCGCGAGGTCCGTAAGAAGTATGCGCAATTCGAAGGCGCGTTAAAGGGTGTCGATCCGCGTATTCTCACGGCTCAGGTTCCAGGTGGCATGCTGACCAATCTCGAAAATCAACTACGCGATCAAAACGCCAGTGACAAGCTTGATGAAGTTTTAAAGGAGATTCCGACCGTGCGTAAGGACCTGGGGTACGTGCCGCTGGTTACACCGACTTCGCAAATCGTGGGCACCCAGTCGGTTATCAACGTCCTCAGCGGCGAACGATATAAGTCAATCAGCAAGGAAACCGCGGGTGTGCTGCGCGGGGAATACGGCGCCACCGCGGCGCCGGTCAACCAGGAACTGCAGGCACGCGTGCTCGACGGCAAGGAGCCGATAACCTGTCGCCCGGCGGATTTAATCGAGCCCGAGATGAATAAGCTCAGCGCGGAGTTACGCGATATCGCGAAGGCAGAAAATATCACGCTGGTCACAGACGAAATTGACGACGTTTTAATTTACGCCCTGTTTCAACAGGTTGGCATCAACTTCCTTAAAAATCGGGGCAATCCTGACGCCTTTGAGCCCGCCCCGGGAAGCGAACCGATGGCGGTACCACCAGCTGCTGTCGCGGCTGCGCCAGCGTCCGTCGCTGATGCAACAACCGAAAGTTACCGCGTCAGCGTCAACGGAACGCAATACGACGTCGTCGTGGGTCCCGGCGATGCGGATCTCAGCCAGGTTACCCCGGTCACGGCAGCGGCCACCCCGGTTGCAGCACCGGCAGCGACTGCACCACCCCCGAGCGCGGGTGGGACCGAAATCAGGGCGCCACTCGCCGGCAGCGTTATCGACATCCTGGTTGCGGTCGGCGACACGGTTAATGACGGCGACCCAGTTATTATCGTTGAAGCGATGAAAATGGAAACCGAGATTCGCGCCAATGCGAGCGGTAAAATATTATCGATCGCGATCAAGAAGGGCGACGCAATCCAGTCCGATCAATCACTGATGACCATAGGCTAAGCCAGATGGAGCATGGCCTATTGCAACTCTGGGCGTCTACCGGGTTGTACAATTTCACCTTTGGCCAGGTGATCATGATTGTCGTGGGTGGCCTGCTCATCTTCCTCGCGATCAACAAGGGCTTTGAACCCCTGCTGCTGATTCCGATCGGCTTCGGCGGCATTCTTGCCAATATTCCCGTGGCAGCCATTGCGGGCCCGGAGGGTCTGCTCGGTATTCTCTATCATGCCGGAATCGAAACCGGCGTGTTCCCGCTGCTGATTTTCATGGGTGTCGGTGCAATGACCGACTTCGGCCCGCTGCTGGCGAGACCCAGCCTGATGATTCTTGGCGCCGCGGCACAGTTTGGCATCTTCTCTACGCTGTTTGGCGCAATCGCAATGAACCTGGTACCCGGTATTGAATTCACCATGGCGGACGCGGCGGCGATTGCCATCATTGGTGGCGCCGACGGACCGACCGCGATTTACGTAGGTTCGCGCCTGGCGCCGGACCTGCTCGGCGCGATCGCGGTAGCGGCTTATTCCTACATGGCGCTGGTGCCGATCATACAGCCGCCGATCATGAAGCTGCTGACCACCGAGGAGGAACGCAAGACCAGGATGACCCAGCTGCGCAGGGTCTCGAAACTGGAGCGGATACTATTTCCACTTATTCTTTTGCTGGTAACGATACTGCTGTTGCCGTCGGCAACCCCGCTGGTCGGAATGCTCTGCTTTGGCAACCTGCTGAAGGAAAGTGGAGTGGTCGATCGTCTGAGCAATACCGCACAAAACGAGTTAATCAATATCGTGACCATTGGCCGGTGTCATCATGGGTAAAATCATGTACCGGGTCACCGGCAAGGCGGTCAACCCCCTGATTGGCGCCGCCGGCGTTTCAGCGGTGCCGATGGCGGCGCGCGTTGCCAACAAGATCGGCCTGCAGGCAAACCCGCAGAACTTTCTGTTAATGCACGCGATGGGACCGAACGTGGCCGGCGTTATCGGCTCTGCCGTTGCCGCCGGTGTGCTGCTCGCGATCGTTGGCTGAACCGCGGATTAAACCGGGAAAGCGGTTGTTTCCTGTCCGATGAAGATTTACCGAAGCCGGTTACCCGGAAAGTGGATTGCTGAAATATTCTGGATCAGGCACCGTAGAACAGGCCCGTCATACCGATCCGAGCATGCTTTCGATGGCGGCGATTTCAGACTGGGACTCCTCGACAAAGCTGGCGCTGTCCTCGGCGCTGAATTCCAGCTTTAGTTTCAAAAATGCCGGCATTTTTACAAGCGCCGGCAAACCTTTCTGGGCACGGGTACCGATGAGACTGTAATAGCGAGCAACGAGCACGAGGTCACAGAGGTCGGCTTCGTCGCGATGGTTTCGAAACCAGTTACGGGATTCTTCACCAACGGTGACGATATCGTCACCCAGCTTCCACTGGTAAAGTAACATGCCATTGATCTGGGAATGAAGCGCGCGGATGGTCTGGTCGAGGGCCTCATCATCGTCGTAGAGATCGCCATGCGTTTGCGCATAATCGAGAATTGCGACTATCCCGAGGTCGCATATCAATCCCGCCATCTGCGCCATTTCAGGATCGAAATGTCCCGATCTGACTGCAAGAATACGGCTGAATGCAGAGACTTTACGACTATTTTTCCATAGTGACTGCATTCGGTTTTTCATGCCGGCCGATTTTGACTGGAATAGTTCCGACGCCGCGTAAATCATGATCTGCTTTCGGATCACGTCCATTCCCATTCGCAGGATGGCTTGCTGCAGGGTCTCGATAGGTGCGCTACCTCGATACATCGGACTGTTGGCCGTTTTCAGTAACTTGGCTGATATAGACGGATCTGACTGGATCAGTCCCGTTATCCTGGCTACGTCGAAGTCATCGTCGGCAAATTCCTGCTGGATCTTGTGGACCACCTCCGGCATCGTCGGCAGTGAAATGCTGCCGCTACTGATATCCATGCAGAGGCTGATGGTAAGACGATTCGCTTCTTCCGATTGCTCTATGATATCGACTTCCATGTCAGCGCTGTCGGCCCCCTCAAGCAATGACATCTCGGTAAGCAGATCGTTAGGGATCTCGAGATACTCGACCGGTGAAAGCGTTTCGATATCATAAAGGCTCGGCCGAATCTGCGCGATCGGCTGCAGCTGACCATCGCTTTCGGATACCACCTTGCACCGGGTGCCTTCCCGGTACTGGCTGATTGCTTCGCCACTCAGCAGGTACAGGCCGTAGTCGCCCGTATCACCCAAACTGATGAGGCGTTGCTTCGGCTGGGCAGTTTTTACTTCAAGTCTGGCGGCCAGGTTATTGAGTTGGTCATCACTGAAAAGCGCCAGGCTTCGAATCCGTTTCAGAGCCGAGTGCTCGAGTGTTGCAGCATTACTTTGCATCCTTATTCTCCCCGGGGAGATTCAGATTTTTAAGGGTCAATAACAGTACCAAACCATATCGGCCAATATCGACTGGACTTGAACCGGAATTTACGAGAATTTTATTGATCTGCGTCGGTAATCGTTCGCCGATTTCATAATAAAGTCGGGGCAATCATCCAATATCCCGAGGGGGAACAAAAATGTCCATATGTGTCGTTGTCGCAGATAGCAGCAAGGCAAGAATCCTGTTGGCCGAGAGCGGGCAAAGTCCGTTGATCGATGACAGGGATTTCATTCATCCCGAGAGTCGCCTGCGCGAGCAGGACCTGGTCAGCGATGGAACGGGTAGCGAATCCGACGCGGGTGGTTTTGGCAAGCATTCGATGGGGCACGAAAAGACGGCTCACGAGAAAGAGATGAAAAATTTTGCCGACGAATTATGTGTTGAGATTGACAAGCTCCGACAAAGCAGTAATTTGCGCAGAATCTACCTGGTCGCGTCACCGAAATTTCTGGGTTTACTGCGCGCAGCCATGAGCAAGCAGTGCAGCGCGCTGCTCGAGGGCGAGATAAGCAAGGACCTGGTCAGCCACAGTATCGAAGACATCCGCTCTCATTTACCGAGACGTCTATAAATAAACGCCCCCATTGCTAGGTCGTGGTGGAACGCTGCAGGGTTTCCCAGTCCTGGCCCAGACCGACGCTGGCGTCGGAGGCTTCGAGCATACCCTTGCCCTTGATGATGTCTGCCGCACGCTCGGCAAGCATGATCGTCGGTGCATTCAGGTTGCCGTTCGGAATGGTTGGAAAAATCGACGAGTCCACCACGCGCAAGGCATCGATACCGCGCACCCGGGTTTCCGAATCGACCACGGCCATATCGTCTTCACCCATGCGGCAGGCACAGGAGGGGTGATAGGCCGATTCGACCGCGCCGCGCACGAAGGCATCGATTTCTTCATCAGTCTGAATCGATTCGCCGGGTTGAATTTCGGGGCCACGATAGGCATCCATCGCCGGCTGACCAATGATCTCGCGCGTTAAGCGCACGCAGGCGCGATAGGCCTCGATATCCTCCTGGCGCTGCAGATAATTGAAAACAATCTCGGGCTTGTCCTGAACGCTCGGCGTGCGCGCCTTGATGGTGCCACGACTATAGGGCTTGTTATGGCCGACATGCACCTGGAAACCATGTCCGTCAAAGGCGGCATTGCCGTCGTAGCGCATCGCACCCGGCAGGAAGTGATACTGGATATCAGGCCATTTCACCCCTGCCTTCGAGCGGATAAAGGCACAGGATTCGAAATGGTTAGTCGCGCCCAGGCCCTTTTTGGTCAGCAACCAGCGGGAGCCGATTAAAAACTTGCGCCATGGGCTGAGTTCGGCATTTAGCGTGATAGGCTGGTTACAGCGAAACTGGAAGTAGAATTCGAGGTGGTCCTGCAGGTTTTCACCGACACCTGGCAGATCGTGGGCAACTTCGATACCGGCTGGTTGTAATACCGCGGCCGGACCAATGCCAGATAGCTGCAATAAATGGGGTGATGCAACAGGGCCGGCGCTGAGTATTACCTCCCGCCCGGCATGCAAGGTCTGCTTGTCACCTGCACGGATGAACTCGACTCCAGTAGCGCGCTTGCCGTCGAGCACAATGCGCTGGGTCAGGGCACCGGTGATGACCTCCAGGTTGGGTCGCCGCAGTGACGGTTTTAGATAGGCATTCGCCGTCGACCAGCGCACGCCGTCCTTTACCGTCATGTGCATCGGACCGAAACCTTCCTGCTGGCGGCCGTTGTAATCCGCGGTTTTCATGTAGCCGGCCTGTTCGCCTGCCTTGATGAAAGCCTGGTACAGCGGGTTCTGCATATTATTTCCGTTGTTAACCGCCAGCGGACCCCCCTGGGACCGGTACTCATCGCTACCGAAGGCCCAGTCATCGGCCTTGCTGAAATAGGGCAGGCAATGGCGATAGCCCCAGTTTTTCGCACCCTGGCTTTCCCATTCGTCAAAGTCGAGTGCATGTCCACGCACGTAAACCATGCCGTTTATCGATGACGATCCCCCGAGCACCTTGCCGCGCGGGCAATCCATGCGTCGGTTATCGAGATAGGGTTCGGGCTCAGACCTGTAACCCCAGTTGTACTTCGCCATATTCATCGGGATCGACAACGCGGTCGGCATCTGGATAAAGATACTGTTATCGCTACCCCCAAATTCGAGCAATGCGACCGTGACCGCCGGGTCTTCGCTGAGACGATTTGCGAGTACGCAACCGGCCGAGCCGGCGCCGACGATGATGTAATCGAATTTCAGGGTCATGGAATCACCTTTGATAGAGGCACGATCTTATTATTTCTTTTCTGGCTTGTCGCCC
>CALZHS010000265.1 GCA_945787265.1 uncultured Gammaproteobacteria bacterium
ATAAACTATTGAATTATTTGGTCAATCACGAATTGCTATCAGAATGCAGACATCAAACGCAGATCCCTACTTCGCCTATAATTGGTTCTATAACAACACAACAAATAGCAGCACTTCCGGCAAGGGTGGAACGCAGCCTGAGAAGACTTCTGAACCAAGGGCACCAGCAAGATAAAAAATAGAGCCAGCAGTAGCTTCACGTGGACTCCCTGTCGCCCATGGCACGACTCAGTTTTGCGGCGAAAGTGGACGTTGCCGGTTGTCCTTCCGGTGCTTCCAGCGGATGAACCATGGTGTGGAGTTTTTCGATACGGCCCGGCGTCAGGCCAACCAGTATCTGTTCCTCGCCGATTTGCAGCAGCACGATTCGATCACGGGTGCCAATCGAAAGTCCCGCGATAATCCTGATCAGGCCGTTTTGTGACTGCTGGTTGAGATTGAATCTTTTAACCAGCCAGGCCAGCGCCAGTATCACCACCACGACCAGCAGCAGACCACCTGTCAGCTTTAACAGGTAAGGCGTTGACAGCGGTTCCAGTGGCGGCGCGTCGAGTGGTGACTCAGCCAATGCCGCACTGGAAAGCAATCCAGTGAGTATGAACAACCAGCGCATCAGCGGAGATTCTTGATCCGGTCAGCCGGGCTGACCACGTCGGTCAGGCGAATGCCAAATTTCTCGTTGACGACGACGACCTCGCCATGCGCCACGAGGGTGCCGTTGACGAGCACATCCATCGGTTCGCCCGCGATGCGATCGAGTTCAACAATCGAACCCTGGTTCAGCTGTAACAAGTTACGAATGCTGAGCTGGGTACGGCCGATTTCCATCCCCACGGTGACCGGAATATCGAGGATGACGTCGAGCTTGACGTCACCGGTACCCGGGCTCGCGGTATTGTTCAGATGCTTTGCTTCAACCTGCTGGAATTCTTCACCGCCGTCCGCATGGTCAGCGGTGCCCTCGGCACCGGCGGCCTGCGTCGCGGTTTCCAGTTCCTCGGCCAATCCGTCCTGGTCTACGGCCTGTTCTGTTTCATTGCTCATATTAGTCTCCTGCAGACTATTCCTGGTGCGTAATTGCGTTTTTAATGTCTTCGTTATCCGGATCGTAAATTTCGATAACGTCTTCCACCTTGATGGCTGCATTACCCTGGTGCTCGCCAAACTGGCCACGGATAACCGGCATATCTTCGGCCAGTAACAGCACCTGCTCGGGCATATCGATTGGAATAATGTCGCCGGCCCTGAAGTTAATCAGGTCGGAAAGCGGCACCTGTTTTTCGATAAACAGGGCTTGCATATTGATTTTGGCGTGCATCAATTCCTCCTTCAGAAGAATTGCCCAGCGCTCGTCGATTTCACCATGGTCGCTCTGCACGCCGGTATCGAGCAGGTTGCGTATAGGTTCGAGCATTGAATAGGGGTAAATGATCTGAATATCGCCGCCACCACCATCGAGTTCAACGTGGAAGGTGGAGACCACGATCACTTCGGTGGGGCTGACGATGGTCGCCATCTGCGGATTCACCTCGTGGTCGTGATAGTTGAAGTTAACGGACATGACTGGCTGCCAGGCCTTCACCAGGTCCTGAAAGCTGATATGCACTACCTTCTCGATAACCCTGAGCTCGGTGCTGGTAAACTCGCGAGCCTCGACCTCTGCCTCGATGCTGCCGTCGCCACCAAAAAAGTTGTCGACCAGAATGAAGACCAGCTTAGGATCAAGCACGATCAGGCCAGTGCCGCGCAACGGCAGCATTTTTATCATGCTGAGGCTGGTCGGCTGCTGCAAGGCCTGGATGTACTCGTTGAACTTGACCATCTCGATACCGGTTACAGAAATTTCCGGTGACTTGCGCAACATGTCGAAAAAGCTGATGCGAAAGTAGCGTGCGAAACGTTCGTTGATCATTTCCAGGGTCGGCAATCGACCCCTGACAATACGTTCCTGGTTATTGAAATCGAAAGGATGTGCTTCACCATCGAACGCAGCTTCATCGGGTGAGGTATCGATGACGCCGTCATCAACACCACCGAGCAGGGCATCAACTTCGTCCTGACTGAGAATGTCGTTACTCAAGTTAATTTACCTACTGCATGACAAAGCTGGTAAAAAAGACATTGTCGACTTCACCGCCCGATCCATGCTTGTTGATAACAGTCTGCACCGTTTCCAGTGCCGATTTTTGCAGGCGCTCCTTGCCTTCCGGGGCACGCAGTTCGGCTGAATTCTGTTTGCCGAACAAAACGACCAGGTTATTGCGAATCAGGGGCTTGTGCTTCTCGAGTTCTTCGGCAACATCGTCGTCGAAGGTCAGTACCTGCATCGAAACCTGCAGAAATCCAACCGGATCCTCGGGTGCCAGGTTGACAGTAAAGGCAGGCTTCAGGTCGATATAGTTGGCATCTCCCCGGGAAACCTACAATTCTTCCTCAACCTCGGCCTCGTCACTATCACCGCCGCCGACAATCAATAACGTGCCACCGATCGAACCGCCGATCAGCAAAACCACACCCAGAATGATGAAAATCAGTGTTTTTTTACTGCCGCCAGTCGTTTCGGCTTCGGCCTTTTGCTCTTCTTCCGCCATTTTCAGTTCCTGCCTGTTAACAGATATCTAAGCTTGAGCAATTCCTGTGCCAACTAATTTTTTACATATTTTTCAATAAGTTATGAGAACAGGATTTGAGATAGACATTTTTTTGACAGTGTTTTGCGGGGCAGAGACAATAACTTGTCGGCGGTTGAGTCATTGTTTACCGAAAAGCTCGCGGCAGGCCTGCAAAAATGACCTCTCAACGCGTAATCCCGGAATGCGCACGGCGCATATCCGGGATCCTGAAACGATGTCGGGATACAAAAAAATTAGGTTAAACGGTGACGACCCTGTATCCAAAAAAATTGCGGCGCGCACGCCGCAATAAGGAGGGTAATCAGGCGAAGGTGTCGACAATACCCTCGCCAGTGAAATAACTGGCCTGGTCTCGCCCGCGTTGCTCGAGAGCCTGTTCCTGCCCGGATTCATCCTGCTGCTCGGCCTCCGCATCGAAGGCCGCATTTGAACGCGCCTGCTGCTGATCCTGGCGCTGCGAAACATCGACGTTTACGTTCTGATAACCACTTTCCTGGAGAAAATCACGCAGTCTGACCGAGGCGCTTTCGATCAGGTCACGGGTTTGTGCATGCTGGGTCAGGAAGCTTACCGTGGTAACGTCGTCGGCAATCTTTATGTGGACATCGAGCTTACCCAGGAATGGCGGATCGAGTCGAATCGTTGCCGTATTCTGCTTCTGGTTGATCATCCAGTTAACGCGTTCGCTCAGTCCGCTGCCCCAGGCCGTCGAATCTGCGTTACGCGGCAGTGTCAATGTCTCAAGATGCGGTGGCAAGGTACTGGATGGGGTGCCCGGTGTCAGCGCCTGGGGTAGCACCGAAACCGAATGGAGCGTGCTCGCGGACGGGGTGACCGTTGGCTGCTGCTGGTTTACGGGCTGTTGCGCCAGGATATCGGGATTGCGATATTCAGCGCCACCTGGCATATCGCGCACGACCGCGGTGCCAGCGAGCGGAACCTTCTCGGCTGCCATCAAGTTCCTGTCCAGGGCCGTTTCGCGCACTGGAACAGTTTCCGCGGTTGCGCTTTCGCGCAGTCCTTTCAAGATGCGGTGGGTGTCGTCGAGCTGGTCTTCACCAACCATTGTGAGCCCCACTACCGCAGGTTGCGATGCCGGTCCCGATGATCTTACCGACCGCAATAAAGACGCCGCCTTTCCGAAGTCGACATTGTGCATCACTCCATCCACGCCGGGTTGCCTGGTTTCGGGACCAGGTCGCACATCCGCCAATAAATCCCTCGCAGTAAACTGACCGGACTCGGGCGTAATGGCCTTGCGTATCAAAACAGGTTGTGCAGATTCATCGGGGAGGACAGATTTATTCATCACAGCGACGAAATCCGCAGCCGGGGTTACTTTCTCTGA
>CALZHS010000266.1 GCA_945787265.1 uncultured Gammaproteobacteria bacterium
TTATCCAAATATGTGACCAGGAAGCGCCGCCAGGCCTGCACGGCGCGGCGCATCCGCGATCCCGCAAAGGGCTTACGCTGAAAGGGCTTTGAACAGGAAAAAAAAGGGAATTGACCCCGAAACGGGGCCAATTCCCAGTAGTTTGTTCCCTTAGGAGAGAACAATGCCTCACTGTATTATAGATTACTCCCCGGAGGTTGCAGGACAGATCGAAATCGATGCCCTGATCGATGCCGTCCACCAGGGCGCAATGGAGTCGGAGCTGTTCCCCGAATATGACATTAAAACGCGTGCGCTCGGTTACCCACACCACCGCACCGGGCAAACCCGTGACAGCTTCGTGCATGTCGCGCTGCACCTGCTTTCGGGGCGCAGCGACGCGCAAAAAGCGATGCTCAGCGAGTGCGTGCTTGGTCGCATCGAACCGCTGCTGCCCCAGGTTGCCAGCGTTAGTGTCGAGATCCTCGATATCCATCGCGACAGCTATCGCAAGCGGGTACTGTAATTGTTGTCATTCCGGCGCAAGCCTGAATCTATCCCATCGTCTTCTCGGAAAGTGCATTCAAAGCCCTCCGGGCTTTGCTCAAGGATATTTGGTCCGGTTGAAATGGATTCCGGCTTGCGCCGGAATGACGATTATTCCCGCTGGCATGCCACACGGAAGGCTTGGTGGGCATCGCTATAAGAAATATTCTGCAGCTTGTCGAGCAAGTCCCAGCTTTGCTGCTCGTCGATGCTGAGGTACTCGTTGCCAGGTTCTAGGCGGCGCTGGTGAGCGCAAATGCAGACGCTCATGCACAGGCGCATGCACAGCAGGTCGAACAGCAGGCTGATCTCGGTTTCGGTCAATGGCAGGGTCTGGTGGTAACCCCGCACCAGCGCCTGCGCCACGCGCATCGGTTCAGCTTCGTCGAGCATCGCGTAGGCGGCCGCAATCGCGGGTTCGACGACCAGCCAGATGTTCAGCATATCGCCAAAGTCGATAATACTGATCACGCGTTCAGCACTGTCGTCGATAATGACATTTTGCCGGTTGGCGTCATTATGGATAACCGCGCGTCTCAATCCGTCCTGCACCGGCAGCACGTGTTCGCGAAAACCGGTTTCGAAATGTTCGACCAGTGCGCGTTCGACCGCATTTGCTAGCAGCGGTTTGTAGGCCTCCAGTACCGGCAGTGCTGATTCCATGTTCCACAGCAGGGGTCGTTCGAGTCCGGGGTGCGAGAATCCTGCAAGCGCCTGGTCGAGCAGCGCCAGTCGCTTACCAAGGTCAGCCAGCAATTGTGGTTTCGATCCGGTTAAGTCTGCCCACAGGCGCCCTTCGATAAACGGCACAACGCGACAGCAATGTTCATTGCCGTGTGCGTCGTGCAGGGTTTCAATACAGTGCCCGTTGACGGATACCAGCGCCGTTGCGACCTCGGGGAAAACCTGCGCATCGGCCAGCCGCTGAAATACCTGGTGCTGGCAATCAAGCATCTCCGGTGATTCCTGCAGGTTGGCAATTTTGAAAACGAACTTGCCGCGCGCGTCATCGACCAGGAAATTCAGGTCGCGTTCGCCATGCAGTTGTTGCATCGGTCCCTCGAGCGCGAAAAGTTGCCGTGCATAATCGGCGACCGCGACCGTATCAAATTCGGGCAACAGGCAACTATCGGACATGAGCAGTGGATTGAGAGTCGATCATCAGGGAACCGGGTATCTCTAGAAACGGTTTCAATGCGAGTGCAGAATGATTCGATATCCTGAAATCGCGGGCACAGGGGCGCAGTTTACACTCGGGTAAAAAAAGATACGACCGTCATGGCAGGGCAGCTTGATGCCGACGGGTTAATCGTAAAAATAGGACTATTCTTACAGGGATCGTGTCGTAAATGGTTAACAGGCGGTCGTAGACTGTATGTTGCGGTAAATATATAGTCCGCAAACCTGCAATCCAGCAGATAAAACAGGAGTTATAAATGTCGTTGCGTCTTGGGATCGACACCGGCGGTACCTTTACCGACGCGGTGCTGGTCGATGACAACAAGCAAATCGTCAGTGCCGAGAAAAGCCTCACCACGCGCTTTGATTTAAGCCTGGGGATTGGTGACGTGATCGGCAAACTTCCGGCCGACGCGCTCGCTGACGTGACCATGGTTTCGCTTTCCACCACGCTGACCACCAACTCGGTGGTCGAAGACCTGGGCGCGCCGGTGTGCGTGCTGTTACCGGGTTACACCGAGGAACAGGTCAGGCAAAGCGGGTTGCTGGATATACTGCCGGCGCAGTTGGTAGTAATCCTCGAAGGTGGCTATGACGCAGTCGGCCGCGAGCACAAGCCGCTGGATGAGGATCGGGCCCGCGCGGCAATCGAGAAATTAAAAGACCAGGTCTCGGCATTCGCGATCTCGAGCATGTTTGGTACCCGCAACTCGAGTCACGAGATCCGGATCAAGCGATTCGTTACCGAATTGACCGATATGCCGGTAATCTGCGGGCACGAGTTGGCCTCGAACCTGGGTGCGCCACGGCGCGCGCTGACCGCGGCGCTGAATGCACGCATGGTGCCACCGATCAGGGAACTCATAACCTCGGTACAGAAAATTCTCGCGCGCCACGACATCGATGCGCCGTTGATGCTGGTGAAAGGCGACGGTTCACTCGCGAGCCTCGAAAATGCAATCGAGAAACCGATCGGCACCGTGCTTTCCGGCCCCGCGGCGAGCGTCATCGGCGCCTGCCGGTTATCCGGGCTCGACAACGCGATTGTTGCTGACATGGGCGGCACCACGACCGATATCGCGATCGTCAGTAACGGCCAGCCGCAGCTGTGCGAAGATGGAGCGAGGATTGGTGAATGGCAGCCGATGGTCGAAGCGGTGCGCGTCAATTCAATTGGACTCGGTGGCGATAGCGAAATTCGTTTCGGCGGCCATCGAGGGCTGTCGCTCGGTCCCCGACGGGTGGTGCCGACCAGTCTGCTGGCGCATCTTTACCCCGAGGTGATACCGAAACTGGAAGCGCAGCTGGACGGGATGGCCAGCGCCCGCAGTAATCGATTCGTCATGCGTCTGGAAAACAACCAGGCGCTGTTGCAGCAGCTTAACGTGGTTGAACTCGAGGCCTGGGAGCTGTTATCGGACAAGCCGATCGAGCTCGATGCAATCGTGCAGCAGGATCGCACCTACGCGCGTGCACTGGCCAGGCTGAAACGGCTCGGACTCGCAATTTACAGCGGTTTTACACCCACCGATGCGATCCATGTGCTCGGCATCAATTCGCACTGGAACAGGCACGCGGCTGAACTATCGGCGCGTATCTGGATGCGACAGATGCGTTTTCTATATGGTTATGGCAAGTGGGACAGCGACGATGTCGAAACTGCCTGTAGCCAGGTTTATGATCTCGTCATCTCGACCATCCGGCGCCTGCTGGTTGAAGTGGGTTTGAATGAATTTGACCACAGCGGCAAATCGGGCAAGACCAACGGTATCGTCGATACCATCACGCGCATGGTAATCGGCAGCCACGAATCAAAGGGGCGAAAACCGCTATTCAAACTTGATTTTGCCAGTGACTACCCGATCGTTGCGGTTGGCGCACCGGCCGCAAGCTACTACCGGGATGTCGCCGACAGCATGTTTATCGGCCTGCACCTGCCAGAGTATGCCGATGTCGCCAACGCGTTTGGTGCCGTCATGGGTAGCGTAATTCAGCGCGCACAGGTGACGGTGACGCAACCCCAGCACGGTACTTTTTGCCTGTTTCACCAGGATCAACCAAAACACTTCGATAACCTGGAAGATGCCAGGCGCGAGGCAGAACAGATCGTTTCCCATGCGGCACAGCAAAAGGCACTCGAGGCCGGTGCCATCGATCCGACGGTGACGCTCGCGTTCGACGATATCCATGTGAAGGACGAGGTCGACGGTGAGCTGTTTCTCGAATCGACCGTTATCGCGACCGCGATCGGTCCTGCCTGCAACTGGCGCACCTGCAGTCCTACGGATTGTTCGTGCGCGGCACTACCGAACTCAACCAGGACGAGATCGAAACCTACGGATTCTCGGCAGCAGGGCCTGCGCTTGCGCTGGTCGGAAATATCGGCTCCAGCTATTGGCCGGTATTCAGTCGCTCGCCGGAATTTAGTGATGGTCAACCGCACCCCCTGGATCGCTGGAGCCGGCGCGTCGCCGAGGAGATTGCCACCGAGCTGCCGCTGCAGCCGGTCTATCCTTTCGAAGGGCCTCCCTACTACCCGTTTCAGCAGTGGGCACATCGCGCCGAGGCACTCGAGCAGTCGCCGATAGGCGTCATGATTCATCCCGAGTTCGGGCTTTGGCACTCGTATCGTTTTGCGCTGCTGGGTGCACAATTCGAAGCAGCGCCAGCGCGCTCACCAGCGGATTCTCCCTGTCTCGGCTGTGAGGCCAAACCTTGCCTGCATCGCTGCCCGGTCGACGCATTCGATAGCAACGGTTATGACGTCGAGCGCTGCCGGAATTACCTGCGGCAAACCCCGCAGGCGCAGTGCCATGAAACAGGCTGCCTCGCGCGCTATGCCTGTCCAATTGCACCTGACCTGGCCTATACGGCAGACCAGGGCCAATTCCACTTAAAAGCCTTTCTGAATCCCGAAAATTGATGCATTGCGCCATTTTTCAAAGACCTGATTTGCATGGCTTTTAGCAGTGCCGGTACGATCAGAAAAAAGTGGTTTTTTGGCGCTTTTGTTTCTGGATTCTAATCTATACTTAGTTTGTTGATTTACCGACGAATTTAGCGGAAAAGAGTGTGGACTGACGAGTCTGCGAGGTTTTACTGTTCCATATGGCAAAAATCGGAAACATTTTTTTCAATCGAACGCTCAACCAGTTTCTCGAATGCGATGATCTCAAAAGCAAGAAAGCTTTGTCGTTGATGGAGAAAATTCGGGCGTCGGCCGGCGATAACCTTGAAAAAGTGTTGCAGACGATTGTACATGCCGAAGAGCCACATCGAGAGGCGCTGAAGACTATCTGTCGCGAGTCGGTCGAAGGGTTCTCGGAAGAATACTTTCTCGACGTACTGGGGCATGATCAAACACAGTTCCGGGCCGCCGCCAGTGACATCCTGTCGCATAACACCGCAATCGATGCAACCAAACTATTCCAGCGACTGCACGACCCGAAGTCATCCCCGGCCGAGGTCATAGATGTGCTTGAAGCGCAGAAACATTTGCTGAAGCCGGAAGATATCATCAACCACTCGCTGAAGCTGGAATCGGACGATGCCATCCAGTTGCTGAAACTGGTCGAAGGCAGCCAGCAGCCGGTTGACTTGTCGCGCCTGAGCTTCCAGCTCGACAAGATCGAGAGCCCGATTTACAAGATTAACCTGCTGCATTATTTCGGTAGCATCAACGAACCGAAAATTCCGCTAATCGTTGTCCGCTTCCTGGATGATTCCAACAAGGTCGTCGTTCTCGAAGCGCTCAAAACCCTGGATCGAATGAAAATTGATTTCGATGCATCGGCGTTGCTGCCTTTTACCGAGTCGATGACGGGC
The DNA here is from genome assembly GCA_945787265.1 of uncultured Gammaproteobacteria bacterium. Classification (GTDB taxonomy): domain Bacteria; phylum Pseudomonadota; class Gammaproteobacteria. Next base: position 5,530 of record CALZHS010000266.1, read on the forward strand.
GTCGAACTCGAACTCCTGCTCAAGATTATCGCCAAGCAGGCCGATGCCAGCCTGGTGCCGCATCTGTCGGCCTACCTGACTTCGAAGTCGGACGAGTTGAATGAGTTCTTTGGGCGTATCGTCGTCGTTAACGCGGATACAGATAACTTCGAAAAATTTCTCAAGCGCCTGGGAATCGAGGATGACTGGACCCAGCAGCAGGCGGTCGCCTGCGTGCAAAAGTATGCCGATGAGAGCAGGCGGTCGCCTGCGTGCAAAAGTATGCCGATGAGAAGCTCTCTGAAGTGGCGCGCGAACTGACCGAGCACGATCAGGAATTCGTGCGCAATACGGCGCAAACGCTGGTGATGAAACTGATCGGCGACGAGGACCTCGGCAAAATCGAGGAATACGCGCTTAGCGAAAACTGGCAGGTACGTGAACGCGCCATCCAGTCCCTGGCCAAGTCGTCGAATCGTGGCGCGATTCCAATTCTCAGGAAAATGGTTGCTGCCTATCCGGACGATTTTGTGCTGGCCTTGCGCGCAGTCAAGCAGCTGGGCATGGGCAAGGGCCTCGAAATTGCCTTCGAAGGGCTGAAGAATCCGGAGCCCAACATACAGCGTGCCTCGCTGGAGACGATCGAGGCGATCACCACCGAGAAACACGCTATCAATGTGCGTGAAAATATCCTGTGGAACCTGCCGGTACTGACCAATGAAATGCGGGAATTCGCCAAAATGTTGATGTCGCAGATCACCAAGGATTTCAACCTGCCCGATATTCAAATCGACGAAGAGTCGAATACCAGCACCGGCGTGGTTGACCTGCCGTTGTTTGGCGGTGGAACCGGTACCGTCAGACCGGACGAAAGGCTCTCACCGCTGGAGCAGCTGAGGCCGGGTGAGGTATGGATGGACCGTTACCATATCACCAGGGAGATCGGCCGCGGGGCAATGGGTCGCGTGATGCTGGTCGAAGACGACATGGTTGACGAGTCGCTGATTTTGAAATTCATGTTACCCGAGTTGACCGTCGACCAGCAGTCGACCGAACGCTTCAAGCGCGAAGTCAAATACGCGCGTAAGGTGAGTCATCGTAACGTGATTCGCGTGCATGATATCTTGCAGAAAGACAGGCTCTGTGCAATCTCGATGGAGTATTTCAAGAGCCGCGGTCTCGAGGCAGTTCTCGACGAGGTGAAAGTTTTCGATACGCTTGAAGGACTCAAGATCCTGCACCAGATCGCCAGTGGCATGGCGGCCGCGCATGAACAGGAAGTAATACACCGCGATCTGAAACCCAGTAACATCCTGATCGACGAAAAGTGGCACGTGAAGATCGTGGATTTCGGTATCGCCTCGGCCGGCACGGCCGCGGAGGCCACGCTGACCCAGACCGGCTCGATCATCGGTAGCCCGGCCTACCTCGCGCCCGAGCGTGCAGAAGGCGCCGATGCTGACGAGCGCAGCGATATCTACTCACTGGGAGTCATTGCTTATTACATGTTCAGCGGACAGTTACCCTACAGCGGTAAGCCGATGGAAGTGCTGGCAAAGCATCGCGAAGGGAATGCGCCGCCAATCATGAAGGTCTATGACGAAGCCGCGCCGGAAGTTTCAAAACTCATTGTTAAAATGATGGCAGTCGATCCGTCGGCCCGTCCGCAAACCATGGATGAGGTGCGCGACGAAGCCAGGATACTCGTTGACCAGTTTACGTTGCCCGAAGAAATTTCGTAAGATCCCCGCTTGCGCCGGGATGACGTCAGAATGAGTTACCCCCGCGACTGCACCGCGGTAAGCGCAACCAGGTAGTAGACATCATCCGTATTGCAGCCACGCGAAAGATCATTGGCGGGGCGGCTCAATCCCTGCAGAATCGGACCGATGGCGACCGCTCCACCGAATCGCTGGGTCAGTTTATAGCCGATGTTGCCGGCGTTCAGATCGGGAAAGATCAACACGTTGGCGCGCCCTTCGATCCTGGATTTGGAAATCTTCTGTAACGCGATTGCGGGTACGATTGCCGCATCGAGCTGAACTTCGCCTTCGATCGCGACGTCGGGCATCTGCTTGCGCGCTAGTCTGG
>CALZHS010000267.1 GCA_945787265.1 uncultured Gammaproteobacteria bacterium
CCCTTCGACTGCATCAGCCCGGTCCAGTACCGGTACCACGTCGGGGAGGGCATCGATCATGCCAGACCAGGCCTGTAGCAGTTCGATATCCTTGAATGCAGGAACCCGATCGGCGAGCCTTGCCTTGATACGAGCAACCGTGGCTGCGCTCGGGATCGGATTCAAAATTCGCTGGCGTTTGAAATCACCGTCCACCTTTAACTCCGGAATCCTCAACCTGAGCTTTCCGAAAGAGGTCCTGATCAGCGGCAGGAAGTCCTTCATGAATTTAACGTGGTTGGCAGAGGGGAAAATTTCCAGGTAATCGGAGGCGGCCACGGTATAGCCGCCATCGATGCGTTTGCGAAACGCAACCTGGCTGCCTGACGCGTTGCCGTTAAACTTCAGCGGTGCCGCCGCGGTGCGCACGACGCTGGCCTTGACGGTAAGCTGAGGTAAGCGAATCCCGCATCCCTGCAGCAGAAAAGTTGACCAGGCACCACCGGCACAAAGCACGGTCGATGATCTAATTTCGCCATGTTCAGTCAGGACACCGGTGACTTTCTGATTCCCGATCAGTATTTCTTCGACCGCGCAATTTTCGACGACGTGGGCGCCGCGCTCGACCAGCGCTTTAGCCATGGCCGGAACCGCAAGCGACGGTTCGGCGCGTCCATCATCGGGGGTATAAAGTCCACTTTGCCAGCGCTCGGGACAGTCTGGCATCAGCGTCTCGAGCTGCTTGCGGTTTACGTAACTGGTGGCTAGCCCGTAAGCCGGTGCGAACGACATGAACCGCTCGTGGCGCTCGAGTTCTGCGTCGTTTTCGCAAAGGTAAAGACTGCCTTCGCGCTGGTACCCGATATCGGTATCGAGCTCGTCGGCGATGTCCTGCCACAGGCGCATGCTTTCGATGACAATCGGCAACTCGGCCTGGTCCCGCCCCTGTTGGCGAATCCAGCCCCAGTTGCGGCCCGACTGTTCGCCGGCGACGACGCCTTTTTCGCAAACCACTACCTGCAGGCCAGCCCTGTTTAAAAACCAGGCGGCCGATATGCCGGCAATACCGGCGCCGACGATGACAACATCGGTCGACTCGGGCAGTTTCGGTTTTTCGCTACTCATCAGCCACGATCATTTTCTAAAGTGACACAATATTTGACGAATGATACGATGATTCAACTGCTTCTGCGTAGAATTTCTCAACCGATTCGAGGACACAAAAGCCGTGGATATCATTCCTCAATCAAGCACTATCGGCGCCGAGGTTCGCGGCCTCGATCTTTCTCGCGAGCTTGACGACCAGCAGTTCGAACAGGTCAACCAGGCGTTTCTCGATCACCAGGTAATTTTGTTTCGCGACCAGTACCTGTCGCCACAGCAATACAATGACTTTGCGCTGCGCTTCGGCGCGCTCAAGGATTACATGTTTGCCGACGGTATCGACGGCTATCCGTATATCACCGAAATTGTCAAAACCGAGACCGAAACCGAGAGTTTCGGCAGTTTCTGGCATTCGGATTCGGCTTACACCGAGTTGCCGCCAAAGATAACCATGCTTTACGCCGCTTACGACGATCTGTCGCCCGGTTTAAAAACGACGCTGGAGGCGCTAAAAGCGGTCAACTCCGCCAGCGTCGTTCCTCGCGACGAGGATATTTACGAAGCGGTGAAAAGCAAGAACAGCGACAAGTACGATCAGTTTGCGATTCACCCGGTGATACGCAGTCATGATGAAACCGGCAAAAAGTCACTCTACGTAAACAGTATTCATACCCTCCGGTTCGATGGTATGACCCGGGAGGAAAGCCTGCCGCTGTTGAATTATCTCTACCAGCAGGTCACGCGGCCGGAGTACTGCTTTCGCTTGCGCTGGGAGGAGAACACGCTGGCGATGTGGGACAATCGCTGCACCCAGCATTACGCGCTCAACGACTATCACGGTTATCGCCGGGTCATGCATCGCATCATCGTCGAGGGTGAGCGCCCGCAGTAGGCTTGCTCAAGGCCGCAGACGATGGCGGTGCAGATGCTGGTAGTGGGGTAAAAAATCCCGGTAAAGCGCCTGCAGTCGTCGCGGCAGTTCGTCAACCTCGATTGTTATCCGTGGCTGCGCCTTGAGCCCGTCAGAATTTTTCAGGGTTTCATGCCAGATACTATCGTCGCCGTCATACCAGAGAACTTCATTGCGGCTTCCAGGTTCCCAGCTCAGGGCCTCGGCGATAAACGGAATCCCGATCGCCTTGCAGTACTTCTCGACCATCGAGGCAGGGTCTGCCAGCAAGTCATCGCTGTCGATTACGACTGGCGGTTTGCGATCCAGCTTACAGAGTAAATCGAATAGCTGGCGCTGTTCATCGAAACCGATTTCGTTACGGGTAAATCCATCCTCGTTACCCGACCTGGTCCAGCTGCGATGTAGCGATGCCAGCACCTTGGCCGGATCACGAATAAGAAAGCTGTGCTCGAAACGGCCTAAGAACTCATTGTTCCACAGGTGATCGGTGAACTACACCGGATGTTCGAGTGCGGCGGCCTGCATCTTTTGCAAAACGGTATCGAAGCTGAGACCCGGTTTGCGCGGGCTGCCGGGAGTTAACCTCGGTGCACGCGCATCGTCTCCCTGGTACCAGGCTTCACCGAAGGGTTCGTGAAAACATGCCATATCGCCGCGCATGCGCATCATCCACTCGAAAGCTGTCGAGGTCGAACGCGGCGTCGCCCACAGGATATAAATCGGGTTCATTTTGCCTGCTGCAGCGAGACCTGGCGCCAGCCCACACCGCCAGCAAGCAACAGGTAGACTAGCGCCAGGCTGATCGGCAGGCCGTGTGGGCCGAAGCCAAGCATTGCCCAGCCTCCTGAAACCGAACCAATCAATGCGCCAAGGCCCCATACCAGCGCGAACGAAGCGGAACCATTGACGAGATCGATACCGCTGAAACGTTTACCCAGCGCCGCCAGCGATACCGTGTAAACCCCGTAACCGGTGGTACCCATCAGCACCAGCAAAGGCCATTTCAGCAGCGAATCGATAGTGGCGGGCAGCAACACCAGGCTGATTGCCGTGATCAGCGCGCAACCGGCCATAACCAGGCGATGCGGGAAGCGGTCACACAGCCAGCCGATCGGGAACTGCAGCAGCACGTTGCCGAGGATTAGCGCGGTCAGGATGTTAGCCGAGGTGGCGAGGCCGAGCCCGCTCTGGATGCCGTAAACCGGAAATAACGACAGCGAGGCCGCGTCAAATACTGCGAACGTCCCGACCGCGGCGAGCAGCATCGGTGCCCTTGGTGCAAAGCCGAGAATTCCGGAGGCATGCGTTTCTTCGGGTTCGGCGTGGTACTCCTCGCGGATGAATATAAACGGGATAACGCCGACCGTGACAACCGCGGCGCCAAGAATGAACGGGGTCCAGCCCTCGATGCCGATGAAACTGATCAGCAACGGTCCGGCACCGAAACTGGCCGAGAGCACGCTGGCGTAAATGGCCACGACCTTGCCGCGATTCTGATCGCTTGCCGAGCCGACTATCCAGGCCTCGCTCAATACGAATAGCGTCGAAATGCTCATGCCCTGTAGCAGTCGAATCAGGAACCACGCCGCCAGCGTGTCGAAGACCTTGTAAGAAAGAATCAACAGCGCGGTGACAATTGCGGCGGTAATCGCAACCCGGCGCGCACCCAGGCGTTTTGCCGCGACCGGAATCATCGACGAAAACAGCAGGATCCCGATCGGCATCATCGCTGAATTGATGCCGATCATATCGCTCGCAACGCCGCGCGATTCTAGAATCAGTGACAGTAGGGGGTAGGTCATGCCGAATGCGAAACCGAACACGGTGATCGCAGCGCAGGCGGCAACGAGGTTCCGGGTATTGGCAGGTCGGGATGTATTCATGCGCGGATGTTAACCCAGTAGCGGGGCGAAGGCATACGGCTTGTGGATGACAAAAAAGTTTCCTTGGCGGTGAATCCATCCTAATATTGGAGACAGTTCAGTGTGAATGAGAGCGATGTCTGAAGAAGCGATAGTCGACCTGCGCAGCGATACCGTCACGCGGCCCAGCGCGGGCATGTACCAGGCGATCATGGATGCAGCCGTAGGCGATGACGTTTACGGTGAAGACGAGACCGTGAACCGGCTCGAAGCGACCGCGGCAAAAATGCTGGGTAAAGAGGCGGGCCTGTTTTTAAGCAGTGCAACCCAGGCGAACCTGGCGGCAATGCTGGCGCATAACGCCAGGGGCGAGGAAATCCTGCTGGGCGATCAATACCATGTCTATGTTGCCGAGGCCGGCGGCACCTCCGCCCTCGGCGGTATCGTGCTGCATCCGCTGGCGACGGATGAATCCGGAGGTCTCTCGCTGCAGCAGGTACTCGACGCGATCAAGGATGACGACCCGCATAACCCGATTACGCGCACCCTGGCACTCGAAAACACCGTGTCGGGACAGGTTCAGGATCCCGCGCATCATCGGGTGCTCGCTGAAGCGGTGCGCGCGCAGGGCCTGAAGGTTCACCTCGACGGCGCGCGGCTGATGAATGCTGCAGTGGCGCTCGACATGGCCGCGGCAGACATCGTCGCACCCTTTGACAGCGTCATGATGTGCCTGTCGAAGGGGCTCGGTGCACCGGTAGGAGCAGTGCTTTGTGGGCCTGTCGCGTTTATCAAGATGGCACGTCGCCTGCGCAAACAGCTGGGTGGCGGAATGCGCCAGGCCGGCGTGCTGGCTGCCTGCGGTTTATATGCACTGGAGCATAACATTGCCCGACTGGCGGATGACCATGACAGTGCACGCCAGCTTGCCGATGGAATTGCCGGCATGGGCACCCTGGCAGTCAGGCAGCATACCAACATGGTATTCATCGAACCCGAGGCAAATGACATTGAGCCCTTACGACAGCATCTCGAGGCACAGCGAATCCTGATCGGTGAGCAGAAACCGCCCATCCGCCTGGTCACGCATCTTGATATCGACAGTAGCGGTATCGATCGGACAATCACGGCCATCCACTCCTATTACCGGTAGCAGCTAAATGAGCGCAAATCCCGTCGACAAGCTGGTTTTTGATGATAACTGGAGCGATTTAAGCGCATTTCGCGAAATGCCACAGATCAATCTCGAGCGCATGTCCCGCTACCGCATGGGCCGCCTCAAGCAGCAGCTCGAACTGCATGATGCGGCCATGTGTATCCTGGTGAACCCGATCAGTTTACGCTACGCGGTCGACTATCGCAGTTACATGTTGTTCCAGTCACACATACCGACGGTTTACCTGTTCATACCCCAGGACGGTCCGACGGTGTTTTACGGTTGCTATTACGACGTGCCGCAGGTCGATGATTTTCGACCGGGCCGCCCGCACGCTTTCTTTGATGGTGGCACCAATATCGATGAAGCCGCCGCGGGGCTCGCCGATGATGTCGTCGCCTATCTCGATGAAATCGGCAGCGCCAACCGGCGCGTTGCGATTGAATACGTGAACCCATCGGTAACCCAGGCGCTGGAGGCGCGCGGTATCGAAGTGATCGACGGCGTACGTATCGCTGAAATGGCTCGCCTGATCAAGTCTGAAGACGAGATCGCCTGCATGCGCTGGGCCATCGCGGTTGCCGAGCACGGCGCCGACATGGTCAAGAAAGCCCTGCGTCCCGGGGTTACGGAGCTGCAGCTCTGGGGTTTGCTCAACTACACCAATATTGCCAACAACGGGGACTGGCACGAGGGGCGTATGCTATCTTCTGGGCCGCGCATAAATCCGTGGCTGCAGGAAGCCAGCGAACGCAGGATTGAATCGGGTGACCTGGTTGGTTTTGACACTGACATGGTCGGTCCTTTCGGTTACTTCGTGGACCTGTCACGAACCTTCCACTGCGGACCGGCCAAACCCACGCGGCGCCAGAAAGAGATCTACCGCATGGCGGTTGACGAAGTCGAGCACAATTTGACGCTGATTTATCCCGGAATGACCCTGAAGGAAATGCAGCAACGCGCCTACCCGGTACCCGAGGAATGTCAGCAGAATGCTTACCCCTGTATCATGCACGCGGTCGGGATGTGCGACGAGTATCCGCAGGCCAAGCACCTGTTCCGCCAGCAGAATCCCTATGACTGCACGCTCGAGGCGGGTATGGTCGTCTGTGTCGAAAGCTACATGGGCCCGCAGGGCGAGCGCGACGGCGTCAAGATCGAGCAGCAGGTGCTGATCACCGAGGATGGTTACGAGCCGCTCACCACTTACCCTTGGGAACAAGTGCTGCTCGATTGAGCAATAAATTAACAAGACCGGGGGGATTAATATGACAGGCTTCAACCTCGATGATTTCATACTGCAATTGCGCGCCGCTGCAGGTGAATCCGAACCGGTGCAGAAAGTGCGATTTCAGGATACGCAGGCGATCAGTAGAGCGATGCCCGAGTTCGAAAACGATGATGAAGTCCTGTTTGAGGACGACAGCGTATCGATCTGGTTTGTGCGCTTCATGCCGGGCCTGCACGTGCCGCCGCACGATCATCAGACAACAGCAACCATCGGCGTTTACGAAGGGGCTGAAGATAATCACTTTTACCTGCGCGAGGGCGGACAGTTGGTTCACAAATCCACCCGGCGGGTTGAGCCCGGCGACGTGATTGCGCTGAAACCGGATGGCATCCACTCGGTCGAGGCGGCCAACGGTAAGCAAAGCTGCGGGATTCATGTTTACCTGGCCAGGTTGACCACCATTGAGCGCTCGCTGTTCGACTGGGAAACCGGCGAGGCTGCGCCGTTTAGCGACGACAACTACGATCGCATGAAGCGAATGACGGCCTAGAAATCTCTAGATAGTGGGCAGCTGCCCACAAAAATTAATTCTAAATTTATTGGGCGAAAATCTTGTCATGGAAAAGGTTCGGGATTCAGGGAGCGAAAAATGAGCGATGAGCAGAAGCTTTATAGTATCTGGGTCTACCTGCAGGCCGAACCGCTTTTCTGGTTAACCCTGACCATCGGCGCT
>CALZHS010000268.1 GCA_945787265.1 uncultured Gammaproteobacteria bacterium
AGAAACGCTATAGAAACGATGCTGCCGCCGAGTATCGCATCAAGGCTGAAATCCCCATAGACGATTTTCAGGTCGAACTCGGCGGGCGCATAGATTTACTTTTCGAACAGGAATCACCTCCACGCGTTGAAGAAATTAAAACCGTTTACAGCTTCATGAATAATTTTTCAGACAGTTTCGACGAACCCCACTGGGCGCAGGCTAAATGCTATGCCGCCTGTTACGCCTTACTCACTGATGAAGAGGAACTGGCGGTCAGTCTTAACTATGTCAATCTGTTCAACCACCAGGAACATCGCCAAACCCGGAACTATAGCCGCAAAATCCTGGAGACTTTTCTGTATTCGGTTTTAGGAAAGTATCTCAACTGGCACAAGCTTATTCAATCACAACGAGAACTGACCCAGTCAAGTGCCGATGACCTGACTTTTCCGCACCCTGAATTCAGAGCACAGCAACACGCCTTCGCTTCGCATGTTTATCGCAATATCCAGCAGAAGGGACAACTGCTGGTCGAAGCGCCAACAGGTTCAGGCAAGACAATCAGTACGCTTTTTCCTTCGATCAAAGCCATTGGAGAAAAACACATCGAGCAGATCGTCTATCTCTCGGCGAAGACCTCGGGACAGATTCAGGCAGTCGAGACAATAAATCTTATGATTGATCAAGGCTTGCAGATTAGCTACCTGGTCATCCAGGCAAAAAGTAAGTGCTGCGCCTGCAACGAAGACAATCCGGAGGAAATTACCAGTGACGGCAAATGCCTGCGTACTATCGGTTTTTTCGACCGGCTCGACCAGGCCCGAGAGTCACTGATAAAGCAACGCCATTTAACTTCGTCCATAGTTCGAATTACAGCGGACCAATACCAACTCTGCCCGTTCGAACTAAGCCTGCAAATGCTGCCGTGGGTAGACATCGTTATAGCCGATTTCAACTATGTATTCGACCCGATGGTGCAACTCAGCTATTTTAAAACCGATAGTAAAAAAAAGGTACTGCTGGTCTATGAGATTCACAATCTGGTCGATCGTGCCCGAGGTATGTACTCGGCAAATCTCAGTCGACGCGAGATAAAACAGGCGATCAAGTCGGATACAAACCCGGAAATTGTTAAAGCATTAAATCGCGTAAACCGCTCACTGGACAATGAAACAAGAATACAAACCGACGATGAGCAGTTATATAGTACGCCACCGCAACAGTTTGCCAACGCCTTACAGAAATTTGGTGAAAACATCGGTATCGGCCTGTTTAACAACAAAAGGATTTCGACACCCGTATTCGAACTGTCAAAAAACATTTTCCGCTACCTGTGTATTCATAATCTTTACGCGGCACATCATCGTACACTCTCTTTCAAACCGGTTGAGCAAAGGCGGTTACGACTCCTTTGCCTGAATGCTCTCGATTATCTAAACAGCATTTACCCGCTGTTCACTTCGGTATGTGGTTTCTCGGCGACGTTGTCCCCACACAGTTATTTTCTAAAAGCGCTAGGATTGCATAGCGCTACCAGTGTCCTCCGACTCGACTCCGGTTTTCCAGAGGATCGACTCAGTGTGCACATCTGTAGTTACGCCGATCTGCGATACCAGCAAAGGGATAATTACATCGATCAAATCTGCGATACCATTTTCCGATGCTACCGGGCTCGCGAAGGGAATTACCTTGTATTTTTTTCTTCCTATTATTTCATGAACAGGGTTTTTGACCGGTTTAGTCAACGCTATGCCGAAGTCGACACCATGCTACAGGAGCAATCATCCGACGACGAACAGCGCCAGCTTTATCTCGATCGGTTTTTCCATCAGAACAATACGCTTGGTTTCGCGATCATGGGGGGTATATTTGCCGAGGGAATCGATTACAGCGGACAGGCGTTAATCGGTGCAATTATCGTCGGTGTCGGTATGCCACATGCGAATACCGAGCAACAACTCATTCAGCAGGATTTCGAACAGCTAAACCTCAACGGTTTCGACTTCGCCTTTCGCTTCCCGGGATTGATTCGAGTCGCGCAAAGCGCTGGCCGCGTGATACGTAGCGATGACGACCGTGGCGTCATTATCCTGATTGACCGGCGTTTCGCGCAATCAGGATACCGGCAAAATTTTCCGTCACACTGGCAGCCGAAACATTGCCGGTCACTACAACAACTGGAAGGTTCGCTGACTCAATTCTGGGCTAATCAGGGCGATTGATTAATCCGCCAGTTTGGCGTTTACGCTATCGATCTTGTCCTGCATGCTCTGTTCGCGGTCGACACGCGTCCCCATACGAATTGTGCTGCTAATCCTCGGCGCACCCATATCATGGAGCTTTTCGTGGCATTGTTTGACCGCCGCCATGACATCATCCCATTCGCCTTCGACGTTGGTACCATAAGCATGCATCTGATGATCGAGTCCCGACGCGGAAAAAATCTTTTCGCATTCGGCGACATGACTCGACACGGATACACCAACACCCATCGGCACGACACAGATATCGATCAGTACTTTCATTCAGATTAATCTCTTTCATGTTTAGATTAGTGTATTTACACAGATTGTGAGGGAAAAAGTCAATCAGCAGGCCACGCTAAAAAACCTCTGCCTGAAGGAACTTTTTGAAATAAAATATGACTAATTGTTTGAATCGCCGAAGAGCGGCTTTTTTAATCCAGCTTTCCCTGCCATCATTTGAGTTCCATTCGAGTATCTCCTGTGCGCACCCTTACTGAAGAGGGAAATAAGTCTGTAATGCGGGGAGTTAACCTATGTCATTTGAAGGTCTTTTAGTTTTTTCAACCTGGGTCTACGTGGTTATCGCGCTAGTACTGACCCACATCACCATCGCCAGCGTGACCATATTTCTGCACCGCCACCAGGCGCATAATGCGCTGGATCTGAAGCCGGTGGTCAGTCATTTTTTCCGCTTCTGGCTGTGGCTTACAACCGGTACCGTTACGCGCGAATGGGTCGCGATTCACCGCAAGCATCATGCTACCTGCGAGACTGCTGACGATCCACACAGTCCGCGTCACAAGGGAATTAACACCGTGTTGTTTGGTGGCTTGTTACTTTATCGACGTGAAGCCCGCAACCAGGAAACGCTGGCAAAATTCGGCCACGGCACGCCGGACGACTGGCTGGAGCGACATCTCTACGCGGCACATCCCAGCCTGGGTATTGCCCTGATGGGATTAATCGATGTGCTGCTGTTTGGGCTACCGGGACTGGTTATCTTTGGCGTGCAGATGATCTGGATTCCGTTCTGGGCTGCCGGTGTCATCAACGGCCTGGGTCACTACCTGGGTTATCGGAACTTTGAGACGCCGGATGCATCGACGAACATCCTGCCGTGGGGGATCCTGGTCGGTGGCGAAGAGCTGCATAACAATCACCACGCCTACATGGCATCGGCGCGGCTGTCGAATAAATGGTGGGAAATAGATATCGGTTGGGCCTATATCCGCTTGCTGGCGATGTGCAAGTTGGCGAGGGTGAAACGCCTGGCACCGCGCGCGATCAGCAAAATCGGCAAACACCTGGTCGATCGCGACACTGCGCAAGCGGTCGTTAGTCAACGTTTTTATATTCTGAAACGGTACGGCCAGATGGTGGTGCGGCCGGCGTTGCGCGAGGCCAGGCGCAATACGGACCGGATGGGTCGTCGACTCATCAGGCGAGCGCGCCGGCTCATGACGCGAGAGGGAATTCCGGCCGACCCGCGCTCGGTGCAAACTATCGACCGCGTGTTGCTGCAGGACGAGACCCTGGCGACAATTTATCGCTTCAGGCAACAGTTGAAGGAAGTCTGGACCCGGGGCTCAAAAGAGGGGTCGGGTCGCGTCGAGCGCCTTCGCGCCTGGTGTGCGGCCTGTGAACAAAGCGGGATAGAGGCGCTGGAAGATTTCGCGGCTTACCTGCGCGGATACCAGTTGGTGAACACCTAGGTCGAGTGCAACACGCAGTTTCAACCCTCGCAGAGCCTGCAGGGCTTCATTAGCCTGTTCGAGCCTGAATTCCTCGATATGCGTTTTTACGGGCACCTTCGGTGCCAGCGCGAGAAAATCGATTGCGTCCTGGCGCGTCAGGTTGGCGACCGAGCGCAGCACGCGTTCGCCCCACAGGATATCGTAGGGGAAGCTCGGAATATCCGACATGTGAATACCGCCGCAAACGACAATGCCACCCTTGCGTACTGCGCGCAATGCGGCCGGCACCAGTGAGCCGACCGGCGCAAAGATGATGGCTGCATCGAGCTCGCAGGGTGACGCGATATTGGAATCGCCTGCCCAGGCCGCGCCCATTTCCAGCGCAAAGGCCTGTGCCGCTTCGTCCCCGGGACTGGTAAAGGCGTAAACCTCGCGTTTCTGGTAGCGAGCTACCTGCGCGACGATATGGGCAGCCGCCCCAAAACCGTAAATACCGAGTCGCTTCGAAGCGTCACCCGCCATCACCAGGGAGCGATAACCGATAAGGCCCGCACAGAGCAGGGGTGCCGCCTCGGCATCGTCGTACTCATCGGGTAACGCAAAGCAAAACTGCGCGTCAGCCACGGTCGTGTCGGCATATCCGCCATCGATCTGGTAACCGGTGAAACCGGGTTCATCGCACAGGTTTTCATGTCCGGACTTGCAGTAGCCACAGCATCCGCAGCTGTGCCCCAGCCAGGGAATACCGATGCGATCGCCAATCTTGAAATCTTTGACGCCCGCACCGAGCGCCTTCACGGTTCCGACGATTTCATGTCCCGGAATGATGGGCAATTTAGGCTCGGTCAACTCGCCATCGACGACGTGCAGATCGGTGCGGCAGACACCGCAGGCCGATACCGCGACCTTTAGCTGGCCCGGGCCGGGCTCGGGCTCGGGTCGCTGCACGAGTTTCAGCCGTGCTCCTGGCTGTTCGAGTACCATTGCCCTCATGCGCTTTTTTTCCTGAGTTTGGTATCGTCACTTTTGCCGGTAATCCCCGCGGTCAACGCAAACCGCATGGCCTCTTCCATGTTCATCTGGCAGGGTCTGACGTCAGCCGTTGGAATCAGCAGCGTGAAGCCGCCAATCATGTAACTCATCGGAATGTAGACCAGCACGCTATCGGGTTTACGCAAAGATTCGGGCAAGCGATGCGGATCCTCCTGGGTGATAAAACCGATCACCTCCATGTTGTTAAAATTGACAATGACAACCCGGCCAAAGTTTTCTTTCTTCGGGGAAAAGAAATCGAACAGGTCACGGATCGC
>CALZHS010000269.1 GCA_945787265.1 uncultured Gammaproteobacteria bacterium
AGCGTGATTTCACCGTCGATGCGCAACGCCAGGATATCGCCCTTGCTGGCCTCCTGTTGACGTTTTATCATCGCGATATCACCATCGGCGATGGCATCACCCGACATACTTTCACCGATGACACGAATACCGATAATATCGCCTCCGCCAAAAAAATCGTGATTCACCGAGAACGATTCGCGCGTTTCATCGAACACTGGCAGTGGTGCGCCAGCCGGTATCCTTGCAACCAGGTCAAAGTCTTGAGAACCCGTATTCATTTCATCCGGCAGCAGGTAATCCGAAACGCGTTGCGAACGCTGTCGAATAAATCCTTTCTTTTCAAGTGCCTTGAGGTGAAAACGCGCCGTGGTGTGTTGAAAGCCAAAATGACTGGCAATATCACGCAATGAAGGAAACGGTTGCCCCTGCCTCACCGCCTGGCGGGTATAGTCATAAACGGCCTGCTGGATGTCGGTCAGTGATTCCATTCGGCCAATATAATATATAACACCGTTGTATGCAACAGTGTTATATAATCGTGTAGAATACTCCACACTAATGCGCCCCGACTTACCCGAAACCTATTACCTCGATAACGTGCTCACGCTGTTTGAGCACGTTACCCGCGTCTACGCAGACCTGCTCGATAAACAGCAACTCGATTTTCTGCAGGGTTTCGCAGCTCTCGGCAGGGACGCAAAAATGCTTTTTATCCGCCTGCAGAATCGCAGCCCCACCTGGTATCGTGCCGGCAAACTTGTCTACCGCGAAATCGAATCAATCGATGCAGCGATCGCTGAACTCGCCGAACGGGGCTTTCTCGAGGTCAACGCTGAAATTGATCATCCAACCCTGTTATCGCTCTTCACGATGCCGGAACTACGCGCAATCATGACTGACGATTCGGTCTTGAAGCAGTTGCGACGAAGCGAACTCGAGCAGGCGCTGCTGGAAAGTGACGACGACGCGTTGTTTGAGCGGCTGAGAAAAACGGATACCCTGCTGCAAGTGCTGCGTGCAGACGAATACCTGCTCTGCCAGATGCTTTTCTTCGGTAACCTGAACCAGTCGATGACCGATTTCGTGTTACGCGACCTCGGCCTGTATCAATTTGAAAGCTACAACATCGACACTGAACAGCGGCCTTATCGCAGCAGGCTTGAAATTCAGCAGCACTGGATGCTCTACCAGCTGGAGACCCGGTTCGAGTTAAGTGATCAAACGGACCGCGCCGTTTTGACCGAACTGGCCGCCATGATTCCGCCCAATATCGAACCGCTGTCACCCGCCTATCGCAAATGTCAGCAACTGCGTTACCGGCTTGCTCGTCAACTGGAACGCATCGGTGCATTATCCGGGGCAGTTGCGCAATACCGTCAATGCCCGTTGCCACCGGGTCGGGAACGCATCGCCCGTATGTATGCGAATCATCGAGCAGCCAATCAATGAAGAGGAGCTCCAGTTTGCCAGCATGTTTGGCGGTCGACTGATAAAACGACATGGTTTCGAAGCGCAGGAATCCATCGAGTCGGTGGCCATCAGTCATCAGCCCGAAATTGTCGAGCTCTCGCTGGCACCACATGGCTCGGTCGAACTCGCCGTGGCCGAGTATTATGACAGCCTCGATGGCGCCGACAGTTGCTACTATGTCGAAAACAGTATTTTTAACGGCGTGCTGGGCCTGCTGATCTGGGAGGCCGTCTTTGCGCAGTTACCGGGCGCTTTTTATAACCCGTTTCAATATCGTCCCGCCGATTTCTACGAGCATGACTTCTGTGACAGGCGCAAGGATTTACTGGCACAAACCTGGGCCTCGATCAGCAATACTGACGACATCTGGCGTATCGTCTCGAAGCGATGGGCACAAAAAATGGGCTTGATGAATCCACTCGTCAACTGGCAGGGCCTCGATCTTGATCTCATCGAACTTGCACTCGGGCGTATTGACTACCCGCACTGGATAGCCATATTCAAGCGCATCCTGCGCGACCTGCGTAATAATCGCAGCGGCTTTCCGGACCTGGTGCGTTTCCCGCCAGCGGGTGGTTATTGCCTGATCGAGGTTAAAGGGCCGGGTGACAGCCTGCAGAAGAACCAGCGGCGCTGGATGCAGTATTTTCACGAGCATGAAATCCCACACCAGTTAGCCCGGGTAACATGGCAGACGCGCTGAAAATCGGGGTGCGTGAACTGGTTGAGTTCTGTTGTCGTGACGGCGACCTCGGTTATGACAGCGCGCCCTCGATCAAGGCACTGGACGGATTACAGACGCATCAGAAAATCCAGAGGCAGTACCGGGCTGATGCCGAATCCGAGGTTTCGGTGAGGCTTTTGACCCGTGTCGACGATCGTGACATCGAACTTGGCGGCCGGGTCGATCTGCTGTTTGCCGACGAGTCACCCCCGCGCATCGAAGAAATTAAAACCGTTTATGCGCACGCTGTAGTCGATTCAGAAGACGCGCTGCACTGGGCGCAGCTCAAATGCTACGGTGCCTGTTATGCACGTGAACACGAGCTTGCCGAGGTAAATCTCAGTCTCAACCTCGTCACCCTGTTCAAGCGACATCAACAGCGCCACAGTAAAATTTTTTCGCGCAGCGAACTTGAGACCTTTGTCGAGCAGACCCTGGAGCGCTACCTGCAATGGTATCGCCTGGTCGAGACGCAACAGGAAGAGACCCGCAAACAGGCACAGCAACTGGTTTTTCCATTTGAGAAATTTCGCAACCAGCAGCGCGGACTCGCGGCAGAGGTCTATCGCGCGATCCAGCATCGACAGCGCCTGGTTGTCGAGGCGCCGACAGGTTCCGGCAAGACCATCAGCACCCTGTTTCCCGCAATCAAGGCGATTGGTGAAGATCAATGCGACCAGGTCATTTACCTGTCGGCCAAGGTTTCGGGACAGCAGCAGGCGGTAGCGGCACTCGAATTGATCACAACCGACGTTTCCTACCTGGTCATGCAGGCCAAGGCACGCAGCTGCCCCTGTAACTCTGACGAAAATGAAATTGACGACGAGGGCCGTTGCCGACGCTGCCTGGGATTCTTCGAGCGTCTCCCCGCCGCCCGCGAGCAATTGTTTCGAAAGCGTAAAATCAGCGTTAGTCAGCTCCAGGCAACTGCCACGGAATACCGTCTTTGTCCGTTCGAGCTGGCACTGCAAATGCTACCCTGGGTTGATATCGTTATCTGTGACTTTAACTATGTTTTCGACCCACTGGTACAGCTGGGATACTTCAGGACGAACCAGCGCCGCAAGTTATTGCTGATTGACGAGCTGCATAACCTGGTCGACCGGGCGCGCTCAATGTACTCGGCAAGCCTGACCCGCGCGCAAATCAAGAAAGCGATCGCGGCCGACAATAGCCGCCAGATTTCAGCGGCGCTCAAATCGATGCAACAGGCGCTCGATCGCGAACTGCGCAGCCTGGACGAAGACGAAGCCATAACCAGCCGGGTGCCGACGGACCTGCTGCGTGCCAGCCAGCGCTTCGGCGAAAAGCTGGGTTTCGATGTCTTCGCCAACAAGCGTATCGCCAGCGAAACGCTGGAAATCGCCAAGGCGGTTTTTCGCTTTCAAAGCATTGGTCAACTGTATGACCTGCACCATCGAACGCTTGGCTACAAACCCCTGAAGACGCGCGAACTGAAGCTGCTCTGCCTGAACGCTTTCGAGTACCTGCAGCAATGTTACCCGCTGTTTCACGCGGTCTGCGGTTTTTCCGCGACCCTGACGCCGACCCGCTATTTTCAGCAGGCGCTAGGGCTCGACAAGGACTGCAGGAGCCTGGTGCTGGAATCATCGTTTCCGGAAAAAAACCTCTCGGTCTGCGTTGGAGTTTACGTGGATACGCGTTACCGTGAGCGCGAGCGCTACATCGACATCATCTGCGAATCTATCGAGCGCTGTTGCCGCACCCGTCCCGGCAACTACCTGGTTTTCTTTTCGGCATACCATTTCATGCGGCAGGTCCACGATCGATTTAACCAGCTCTATCCCGATACCACCACGCTGTTGCAACAGCGCGAGTTCGACGAAGACGCACAGCAACAGTTCCTTTCCCGGTTTTTCGGCGCCGACGAACAGCTGGGCTTTGCCATCATGGGTGGACGTTTCGCCGAGGGTATCGACTATCGTGGCAATGCGCTGATCGGCGCGATTATTGTAGGCGTTGGTTTACCCCAGGCTAACAGTGAGCAGCAGTTGATACAGCAGGATTTCGAGGCGTTGCAGCTCGATGGATTCGATTACGCGTTCCGATTCCCGGGCCTGATCCGGGTCAAGCAAAGCGCGGGGCGGGTTATTCGCGACGAACAGGATCGGGGCGTTGTGGTATTGCTCGATCGACGATTCCAGCAACCCGGTTATGCGCGCTATCTGCCGGCCCATTGGCATCCGACCTATTGCAACGATCCGGTTTCACTGGAACAATCGCTGCTGAGGTTCTGGGATAACCTGGAGGACCGCAATGCCCCAGATTGAAATTCAGAAAACGGATATCACCAGGCTTGACGTCGACGCGATTGTCAACGCCGCGAATAACAGCCTCGCCGATGGTGCCGGCGTGTGCGGAGCGATCCACAGTGCAGCCGGACCCGAACTTCTTGCCGAGTGCCAGACGCTGGGTGGTTGTGAAACCGGCGAAGCAAAAATAACCTCGGGCTACAACTTGCCGGCAAAGCATGTAATTCACGCGGTGGGACCGGTATGGCAGGGCGGGGGCAACAACGAGGCCGAGCTGCTCGCGAGCTGTTATCGCAACAGTATCCTGCTTGCCGAACAGCATGGCCTCAAAAGCGTCGCTTTCCCTGCTATCTCCTGTGGAATATACGGTTACCCGATCGATCAGGCCGCGATTATCGCAATCGAATCCACGCTCAAGACGCTGCACCAGTGTGAACACGTCGAGCACGTGATCTTTGCCTGCTTTTCAGACGATATCGAGGCAGCGTTAATCCAGGTCGCCTCGCACCACGCACTCTAGATCCTAGATTTCCATTTTCTTGTAGACGCTATCGAGCTTGTCGCGCATGGTCTGTTCGCGGTCGATGCGGGTGCCGACACGTAACGTACTGTTGCAGCGAGGTGCGCCCATTTCGTGCATCTTCTCATGGCACTGCTTGACCGCGGCCATGACCTTGTGCCACTCACCCTCGACATTGGTGCCCCAGGCGTGCATTTCATGATTCAGCCCCGCGGCCTCGAAGATCCGCTGGCACTCGACCACGTACTTCGATACCGA
>CALZHS010000270.1 GCA_945787265.1 uncultured Gammaproteobacteria bacterium
TAACATACAGTGCAAGCGGGCATAATCAAGGATCTTAATGACATATCCATGCTAGTTTACCTCGTCCGATGATTCGAATTGAAAACGTTTGTAAGCACTTCGGTGGCCTGAAAGCGGTCGATCATGTATCGATAGAGATTGCCGAGGGTTCAATCACCGGCCTGATCGGCCCCAACGGAGCCGGCAAGACGACGTTGTTCAATACCATTGCCGGACTCTACCGGCCAAGTGCAGGTCGTATTTATCTTGACGATGAAGAAATTACCGGCCTCAAGCCGCATCAACTGTTCAACAAGGGTCTGCTGCGCACTTTCCAGATAGCGCACGAATTTACACGGCTGTCGGTAGTCGAAAACCTGATGATGGTGCCGGCACATCAATCCGGGGAAAACCTCGTTAATGCGTGGTTTCGACGCGGGCAGGTCAATCGCGAAGAACAACGCATCAACGAACGCGCCATGGAGGTGATCGAGTTTCTCAATCTCGGCCACATCGCCGATGAAATTGCCGGCAATCTGTCGGGGGGACAAAAGAAACTGCTTGAACTCGGTCGAACCATGATGGTTGATGCCAAGGTGGTTTTTCTGGACGAGGTCGGTGCCGGCGTAAATCGAACCCTGCTGCGCGAAATTGGCGACGCTATCATCAGGCTAAACCGCGAAAAGAATTACACCTTCTGCATGATCGAGCATGACATGGACTTTATCTCGCGCCTTTGTGAACCGGTGATCTGCATGGCCGAGGGCGCGGTACTGGCACAGGGTACCGCAGACGAGGTAAAAAATAACGAGGAGGTCATCGAGGCGTATCTCGGGCGCGGTTTGAAAAACAAGGGAGCGATTGTTTGAGTTTTCTCAGTGGCGAAAACATGGTTGGCGGTTACGGCGGTGCCGATATTCTCAAAGGCTGCAGCATCGACGTCAACGAGGGTGAGATCGCGGTCATCGTGGGTCCTAATGGCGCCGGCAAGTCGACTGCCATGCGCGCCCTGCTTGGTATGCTCGACCTGAAACAGGGTGAGATACGGTTTCGGGGCAAAGACATATCGCGGCTATCACCACAGGATCGCATCGCCGAAGGAATCGCTTTCGTGCCGCAAACCAACAACGTATTTACCAGCATGACCGTATTCGAAAATCTCGAAATGGGTGCATTTCTGCGTAACGACGATATCGGCGAAACGCTCGAACAGGTTTACGCATTGTTCCCGATCCTGGCGGAAAAAAAAGATCAGCTTGCCGGCGAGCTCTCCGGCGGACAACGCCAACAGGTCGCAGTCGGGCGCGCGCTGATGTCCAGGCCTGCCGTGCTGATGCTCGATGAACCCACCGCCGGGGTTTCACCAATCGTCATGGACGAGTTGTTCGATCGCATTCTCGAAGTGCGCCAGGCCGGTGTCGCGATTCTCATGGTTGAACAAAATGCGCGCCAGGCACTGCATATCGCCGATCGCGGGTTTGTACTGGTGATTGGCGAAAATCGCCATACCGATACCGGCGCGGCCCTGCTCGCCGATCCCGAAGTGCGACGTTCCTTCCTCGGGGGTTAAATGGAGGCCGTTACCGATCTAGCCAGCGCGGTAGTCCTGTTACTCAACTTCGTCGTGGTCCCCGGACTGTCATACGGGTCGCAACTCGCGCTCGGCGCGCTCGGTATTACACTGGTGTTCGGAATCCTGCGTTTCGCCAACTTCGCCCACGGCGATACCATGGCTTTCGGCACCATGATCACGATCCTGGTGACCTGGTGGCTGCAGGCGCAAGGTATCAACCTCGGGCCATTGCCGACCGCCCTGCTGGCGCTACCGGTCGGTATCGTCGCAACCATCCTGTTACTCATGGTCACCGACAGGACCGTCTACCGTTACTACCGGCATAACAAGGCCGTGCCGGTCACCTTCATGATTGCCTCGATGGGTGTCATGTTCATGACCAACGGTATCGTGCGCTTCGTCATCGGGCCCAACGACCAGCGCTTCCTCGACGGCGAGAGATTTATCGTGCGCGCCCGTGATTTCAAATCCGTAACCGGCTTAAGCGAGGGACTCAGTATTAAAGTCTCGCAGGGATTGACGATCGTGGTCGCGATTATCCTGGTCGCCCTGCTATTCTGGTTTTTACAAAAAACGCGCACCGGCAAGGCGATGCGGGCTTTTTCCGATAACGAGGACCTGGCGCTGTTATCGGGTGTCGATCCCGACAGGGTTGTAATGGTGACCTGGATCATCACCGCCATCCTCGCGACGATCGCGGGCACACTCTACGGTCTCGATAAAAGCTTCAAACCGTTCACCTACCTGCAGCTATTGCTTCCCATGTTCGCGGCCGCAATCGTCGGTGGTATCGGCAATCCGATCGGTGCCATTGTCGGCGGCTACGTGATTGCATTCTCGGAAGTTATTGTTACCTATGCATACCGGAAAGTTTTTATCTACCTGCTACCGCAAGGCCTCGAACCAGAGGGCCTGCTGCAACTGCTGTCGACCGATTACAAGTTCGCGGTATCGTTTGTGATCCTGGTGCTGGTGCTGTTGGTAAGACCGACCGGCATACTCAGGGGCAAGCTGTTGTGAGTAACTCGCTTAAAACCCGGCTCGCCTTTGCGCTGATCGCGGTGCTGCTGATTATTATCGGCCTGGTGCAGTCCTGGAACGTATCGCTGGGGATACTCAATCTTTGCCTGATATCGGCGCTAATGGCGCTTGGCGTCAACATGCAATGGGGTTATGCAGGACTGCTCAACGTCGGTGTAATGGGATTTGCGGCACTGGGTGGCATGAGCGCCGTACTGGTTTCCCAGGCCCCCATCGTCGAAGCATGGCAAGCGAGCTGGAGCCGGTTGTTGGTCGCGGCGATTTGTTTTGCCGCTACCATTGCGTTATCGGTTGTATGCTACCGAAAACTCGCTGCGGGCCGGCGCCGCGGACTCGCCCTGACGGTGGTCATTATTACTGGCCTCGCGCTGACCCGACTGTTTCTCGACCCCGCGGTTTCCGCGATCGAATCGATCGAGCCGGCCAAGACAGGCTTTCTTGGCGGCATGGGATTGCCTATTATTTTTTCATGGATATTTGGCGGTCTGGTTGCAGCCGGAATTGCCTGGTGTATCGGCAAGGTAGCGCTGGGCTTGCGCGCCGATTACCTCGCTATCGCCACGCTCGGCATTTCCGAGATTATTCTTGCGGTTTTGAAAAATGAAGACTGGCTTACACGCGGGGTTAAAAACGTTACCGGTTTATCGCGCCCGGTACCTTACGAGATCGATCTGCAAACCACTCCCTGGTTTATCGATATGATCAGCTGGTGGCATCGCGGCTCGCTCGAGGTCCTCGGCGAGATCGATCAAAAACAGGCGCTCAAGCAGTTTGTCATCGACGGATCAAGTATCTTCGTCAAGCTCTGCTACACCGGGCTGTTTGCCGGTGTGCTGATCATTATCCTGCTGCTCAGCGTCAAGGCACTCAATTCTCCGTGGGGAAGAATGATGCGGGCAATCCGCGATAATGAAATTGCGGCCGGCGCCATGGGCAAGGATGTCACCCGGCGACATCTCGAGATTTTCGTTATCGGCTCTGCGGTCATCGGCATCGCGGGCGCGATGCTGACCACGCTGGATGGCCAGTTCACGCCGACTTCTTATCAGCCGCTGCGCTATACCTTCCTGATCTGGGTCATGGTTATCGTCGGCGGTTCCGGCAATAACATGGGCTCGGTCCTTGGCGGGTTTTTAATCTGGCTGGTCTGGATAGAAGCCGAACCGATCGGGGTATGGATGATGGAGTTCGGCACCAGTTGGCTCGATGAAGGCAATGCCATTCGCATTCACCTTATCGAAAATGCCCAGCATATGCGCCTGTTCTTCATGGGCCTGGTGCTGTTACTGGTGCTGCGATTCAGCCCAGGCGGCATTCTGCCCGAGACCATAAAAAAACAGGGATCATAAAAAAGCCCGGCCGC
>CALZHS010000271.1 GCA_945787265.1 uncultured Gammaproteobacteria bacterium
CGCGATCGCCGTATGTTATTCCTGCAAACCGATCTCACTACAAGTATGACAAATCGCCAGGAATTGTGGGCTTTTACGCTGATCGACCTGGACATGGCTTTGAGCGGGATACTCGATTTTAAGGAACTGATCGCGCTGCTGAAGAAACATCTTGAACCGGTAATCGAGTTTGATTCCTATATTCTGACCTCACTCGAAGGGCAGGGGCCGAAGCCGGTTGCCGACAAAATTGAAGGCGAACTGTTTGAGAACGAAGATAAGACGCTGTGGTCGCCGGATTTACTGGGCAAGTTGACGCAGACCCGCCAGGCGACGACCAGCGCGGAGTATGAAACCGAAAAAGGTTTCCTGGGCCTGGAAAAGAAACGCTTTACTTCGTATCGCCTTGATGTGCCGGTCTTCAATGATTCCCGCCTGCTGGGTGTCATCAGCCTGCGGCGTGAATCCGCGCCTTTTGATGAGCTGGATATGATCGCCAGTGTCAGTATTGCCGCGCAGGCCATGCTGATTTTCAAGCGCTCTACCCGTAACGCGGAAAAGCCAGTGCAGAGGGTGTCGTCTGAACCGGTGAAAAGTGCGAGGCAAGCAGAGCCCGAGATCAAACCGAAGCAATCCGAATCCAAAATCGAATCGGCGCAAACAGAGAAGGATATCCAGACCGCGGCAAAGGTTTCATATTCCGAGAGCAAGGATATGGAGATGACCGACCATAGCTTTTACGAACCTGACCAGACCCTGGTACCCAAGGAGGTTGTGGAAGAGTTCAAGCAGAAGGAAGAGTCAGTCAAGAAGACCATTACGCTGATGAGCCGCGAGAATGCAGATAAAATTGCGGTCGATCGCTATCGCACCGCCGCGGTTGAGGGTGACCCCCTGTCGATCCTGATTATTGAAGTCGATGGATTGTCCAAGCTGCGTGAAGACGACGGCGACCAGGTTGCCTACAAGGTATTTGCCGCGATCGTAAAGTACATATTTTCCAGGGTTGATAAAGACAAAGATATCCTCGGGCGCTACGGACAGAATGGTCTTAGTGTATTATTGCCCGGGGTCGATATGAACAAGGCTGAAAAGTTCGCCGAAACGATGCGCGAGTTTGTCGCTAACGCGCATTACAAAACAGCTTACGGTGAAAAGCAGGCGACCCTGAGTATCGGCATTGCCGCAATTACGGATGATACCGGCGATTATGCTTCAATGGTTAAGCGGGCCGACATGGCATTGTTCGTGGCCAAGAAGAACGGTCGAAACTGCGTAAAAGTTCGACTTTAGTCAACAGGCCTTAACCAGGCTCACAGGTTATTTTTCATGGTCGATAATCAGCACTGGTTAGATCGCTGGAGGGAAAACCGTATCGGTTTTCACGAAACCTCGGTCAATCAACATCTGGAAACCTATTTACCGCAGCTAGCACTGCCGGCGGGCGCGACTGTTTTCATGCCGCTATGCGGCAAGGCGCTGGATATCAACTGGCTTGCGCAACAGGGTTATGGATATCAACTGGCTTGCGCAACAGGGTTACGAGGTGATCGGAATCGAGTTATCGCAACTCGCAGTAGAGGCATTCTTTGAAGAGAACTCACTTGACTGCGAACGCGTTGTCACGGACCGGTTCACGATATATACATCGGGCAGGATCAAGTTGTTACAGGGTGATTTTTTTAATCTACGCAATGATGATTTGAGCTCCTGTGACTTTATTTATGACCGTGCCGCGTTGATTGCGATGGAGCTTGCCGACCGCCCGCGCTACTATGCGCACATGCTATCTATCATTCCCCGGGCAAGCAGCATGCTACTGATTACGCTTGAGTATGATCAGTCGGAAATGCCGGGACCGCCGTTTTCGGTGCCGACGGATGAAGTTTACCGTTCCTACGGCGACGCATTTTCAGTGAAGCTGCTCGAATCCAACGAGATCGTCGATGAGCGTCCCCGCTGGCGCAAGGTTGGACTTAGCGCATTGCGTGAATCAGTCTTCCACCTGGAAAGCTGCCGTTGAGATACCAGGGTAACCTGCACAAAATGTTAACCGAGGCGACAAGCCCGGTCAGTTATCATCTTGAGCTGGGTGGCCAACAACTGGCCTTGAACGAATGGCTGGGCCAGCCGATCAGGATTGACTACCTGCAACAAATTCAATGCATTCATTGTGGTCGCGTGACCCGCAAGAGTTTTAGTCAGGGCTACTGCTACCCCTGCTTTAGGGATCTCGCACAGTGTGATCTCTGCATCATGTCACCCGAGAAATGTCATTTTCACCTGGGTACCTGCCGGGAACCGGACTGGGCCCAATCACACTGTATGCGCCCGCACATTATTTATCTTGCCAATACTTCCGGTGTGAAAATCGGCATAACCCGCGAAAACCAGATACCGACAAGATGGATCGATCAGGGTGCAGTGCAGGCGCTGCCGATCCTGCGGGTATCGAAACGATACCATGCGGGATTAATCGAACATGCATTCAAACAACATGTGAGTGACCGCACCAACTGGCGAAATATGCTCAAGAACCTGGTTGATGAAATAGACCTGTACCAGGTATTCGAGACGATCTGGCCACTGGTAAAGGCAGAGCTTGATTCCGATTTGATCGAGGACGCCGAGGAGCTAGCAAAACCCGATGAAATGACAAATCTCGATTACCCGGCGCTCAGGTACCCGGTCAAAGTCAATAGTTTCAATCTTGATAAACAGGCGCAGGTTGAGGGTAAACTCGAAGCAATCAAGGGTCAGTACCTGATTCTCGACAACGGCGTGATCAATATTCGGAAGTATGGTGGCTACCTGGTCAGCCTGGAATCTGCATAACGGTGAAACCTTGCCGTGATGGCTAGTGGATCCGCACCGAAGGCGTTTGATTGAAGTAGGATTCCATGACCTTGCGCACGTGTGGCGGGTAGTCCAGTGCATCCATCTCCTTCATCCCTTCCGCAAAAAAGCCGGTTGCTTCCTGTGGCAGGTAAATCAGAAACTCGTCGAAGGCCTTTTTCATAACTTCGAGGTCGTGGGTCCGAGTCGCCACGATCCCCCGGTTGATATGCAGCAGTCGCCAGGGCCTCAGCTCTTCGCTGTCGTCCTGGTCCATTTTAAGATCCTGCGAGCAATGATCGACAATGTCTGCAATAAGGTCGGACAGCGCCAGTAAAGCCTGCTTTTCCTGCATCAGGTTGGCAAGCTGGGCGATCGCGTTCACGACCGGCTCGAGATGATTTATGGTGCCGTCGTAACTGATTGTCCAGCGGGCGACGACCAGCGAAATCTGTTCAACTTCCTTGCGCTTGTGGGGCAGGTCCAGGCGCTCCATCAAATCAATCAACTTGAGCAGCAATACAAAGCCATAATCGCTGACCTCGGTCGCTTCGGATGCCTCGATTATTCTGTCTTCGCTAGCGCGCAGGTTTATGCTGGCAACAATATTGAAAAACTCGACGAATCTATCGAGCAGATTATTCAATCCCCTGCGGTGGTCATCGTCGAGATAATCATCGAGCTGGTCGGGCAGATTCAGTAAATAATCTCTGGCATCTTTTAGCGAAACCATCGAATCCATCGTCTTGGCCTTTCTCCGTACCTGAGGGTCTGGCTTACAGCGATCGGGCGATCTTTTTAACCAATCCCGGGCCGCGATATATTAAGCCGGTGTATAACTGAACAAGTTTAGCACCAAGTTCGAATCGTAGCCGGGCTTCTTCCGCCGAATCGATACCGCCCACGGATATTATCGGAATATCGTCACCCAGTTCGTCGTAAAAAGCCCTTAACAGCTGACGCGATTTGTCGCGCAATGCCGTACCACTCAAGCCACCGGACTGGTCAGACAGCCGGTGACCCTCGACACCGTCGCGCGACAGGGTGGTGTTGGTTGCAATCAGGCCGTCCACGCCATACTGAAGGAGCAGTTCTGAAATCACCGGGATTGCCTTGTGATCCAGGTCGGGGGAAAGTTTGAGCGCCAGTGGACGATGCAATTGATGTCTGTCTTCGAGCCGGGAACGCAACTGTGCTATACCGGCCAGCAATGCCTCAAGCGCCGCCTCGTTTTGCAGGTCGCGCAAACCAGGTGTGTTGGGGGAGGAGATATTTATAGCGATGTAGTCGGCCTTGACGTACACCTTTTCGTAACCCAGGCAGTAATCCGACAACGCCTGGTCGACCGGGGTGCTCAGATTCTTGCCGATATTAATACCCAGGATGAAGCCTCGAGGCCTGTCACCAACCTGCGCCAGTAAATGGTCGACCCCGCTATTATTAAAACCCATACGGTTGATCAGGCTCTGATGACGCGACAACCGAAAGACCCGGGGTTTCGGATTGCCCGGCTGCGCCCTTGGAGTAACGCTGCCGACTTCGATAAAGCCAAAGCCCAGTTTGCCAAGGCCATCCAGGTAGTCTGCGTTTTTATCCAGGCCGGCCGCAAGGCCGATCGGGTTGGGGAAATCGAGTCCCATGACCCGGGTCGGTTTCTCAATCCGGGTTGCCGGCAGCAGGCGATGAAACTGCTGCAACATTTTCAGGCTGATATCATGTGCAAGCTCCGGTTCCAGCGCGAATAATATTGGTTTTACCAGCGAATAAAGCATCAACTTGAAGCGATCAGTGCAAGCAGCTCGGGGTATTTTTCGAGGTCCTGCAGCGTGTCGATATCCCGCACCGGATCAAGCAGACGGACGCGATAGTCGAGGTCCCGGGCATTGGCAACGGTTTGCTTGAGGACCTGGTCAGTGCTCCAGCGAACATTCCGAAATAACTCCGGGTTAATGCGGGTGCAACCGATCAGTGCGTAACCGCCGTCGAGTGTTGGCAGCAGTACCAGTTCGTGGTCTGCCAGCGCCTGTGCTGCCTGGTGAAGGTGCCCGGCCGTAATATCCAGACAGTCGGAGCCGATTATGATGGCACCGTCAGTACCAGTTACAAGCAGGCCTTTCATTGCATTGAACATGCGGGCACCGAGATCATTACCTCGCTGCAAGGCGTACTCTTCATCCTGTAATAATGCATCGTCACTGATTTCACTGATGTAGAGCCGGTAATCCAGGCCGGATTGTCGAGCCACTTCGAGCGTGTATTCCAGGCAGTAACGATAAACACCGGCAGCCTTGGAGGCGCCAATATCGGGTATCAGTCGGGTCTTTACGGAACCCGGAGAAGGTGGTTTGGCGAAGATACCGAGCGCAATCATCGTCTCATGATTCGCGTTGTGGATAGTAGATTTTGTGCAATCGGTCCGGGTCGACGCCCAGCCAGAATGCGAGACGCAAGGTCCACATCAGGAACACGGTGGTAGCAACCCCGTTATCCTGCCAGCGCCGGGCTGAACTCGTAACGGCCGCGTCGATGATGACAGGCCTGGTCTTGCGGCGTG
>CALZHS010000272.1 GCA_945787265.1 uncultured Gammaproteobacteria bacterium
ACCGTGGTATCGGTTGCCGCTACGCGCCTGATACGATCAACGACCTCCAGCATGGGCTCACAGTGGGCAACCATGCCATCGATAGGGTAATTCTTCGCCAGCTCATTTTTCAGAATCGTGTTTTGCTGTTCGACCCTCGCCTTGTCCAGAATCCGTTTCACGGTCATGATCATTTCATCATGATTGAAGGGCTTGGAAATGTAGTCCACGGCGCCCTGTTTCATCGCCTCGACCGCCGACTGCACGGTCGAGTAACTGGTCATAATTAGCACCGGGGTCGGTGCCGCGCGCGATATGAGCTCGGTGCCGGGCTCGCCTGGCAGGCGCAGGTCGGAAATAATCAGGTCGTAGGTGTTGATGGAGTTTTCTTCCGCTTCGGCAACCGAGGCGACACCGGTGGCATCGTGTCCCTGGCGTTGCAACAGGCGCAGCAGGCTCTCCTGGATAATCGGTTCATCCTCTACGACCAGGATATTACTCATGCCTGGGCTGCCATCATGCTATCTACGTTTGGAAGGTAAATATCAAATCGACAGCCAGCTGTTGGTCGGTTGGAAACTGAAATCGAACCGCCATGTTCCTTAATGATGTTATAGGTTAACGACAGGCCGAGACCGGTACCTTCTCCCACGGTTTTGGTGGTAAAGAAAGGTTCGAAAATTTTAGGCAGGTGTTCCTCGGAAATGCCCTTGCCCTCATCTTTCACCGATATCACGAGCTGGCTGCCAAATATGTCCGATTCGATGGTTACGGTCTGGCCGGGTTGCGAGGCGTCAGTCGCATTGGAGAGTAGATTTACAAAAACCTGGACCAGTTTTTGCGCGAACCCCTTTACCATGAGGCCGGCCATGCATTGATTATGGTAATTCATTTGTTTGCCGGCTTCGCTCAGCGAGACCAGGTTAATTGCCTCGTGAATAACCTGGTGCAGATCGATAATTTCCGAGGGTTCCTCATCAGGAGCGCCGGCTCGGCTGTAATTTGAAAGCGATCCGACAATGCGCGCAATGCGCTCGGTCTGGGTCAGGATACGGTCGAGGTCCTGTGTCGCCTGTGGGGTATCTTCAAGCACCGAACGCAAATCCTGCGCGAGGCAGGCAATGCCGGTCACCGGGTTACCGATTTCGTGCGCAACGCCCGAGGCAAGCTGACCGATTGATGCGAGACGTTCGCTGTGGGTAAGCTTTTCTTCGAGCAGGTAACGTTCGCTATGGTCTTCGATGAGGATGGCGATACCGCTATTGTCTTCGCGTTCCCGGCTGACAACGGCCTTGAACAGGTTAAGTATCCGCACCTGGTCTTTAACCTGGACCTTGAGCTTGCTGATTAAAAACTCGTCGCTGGATTTAAATCTTGCCAGCAAATCCCGCCACGGTTCCTCGAGTTGATCGATGGAATTGCCAATCGCGTCCCCGAGCCTGATACCGGTCAACTTGCTGAGTTCCTTGTTCCAGCTCAGGATAACGCCCGCGTTATCGATCGATACTACCCCGAGCGGCAAATCCTGCAGTACCTGGAAATGAAAGCGCCGCAATGCATCCAGTTCGCTAGAAACGCCTCGTAACTCGCTGCGTGATTTTTCCTGGCTGTGTTCGACGAACTGGATGGTATTGGCGAGTGCCGACTGCGTTGCACGATCTATTTGCAGGTGTTCGTTGACGATCATGCGTGACAGTACCGGACCGACCAGGCCCGAAAGATTACGATCTATCTGCGCGCGCAGGCGGGTAAGGTCGACCTGGTTAATCTCGCCCGGAACCAGGGCAAGGTCGGCCAGGGCGCGATCGACCTCGTTGTGCGCAATGTCATGGCCGACGATGGTGCCGAGCTGCTGTTCGAACTCCGCTATCGAAGTTGCTTTTACCGAACCTTTGGGCATCAGGAAACTCTCGCGACTGCAGGCCTCGGCGACCTCCCGTTCGTCCAGCGACTGCCGGCTCATTAGCGATACGATGACAAAAGTTAAACTGTTCAACAATAGCGACCAGAGTGCCGCATCGGTGGTGCTCATCGCGAGTTCCGGAATCGTGAAAAAGGGTGTTTCGATAATTCCGGCGCGTTCGAACAGCGGCACAAATAGCGTGAATACCCAGATGGTTGCGCCGACAATCAAGCCACTGATGAAGCCGGTTCGGTTAGCGCGCGGCCAGTAAAGCAGCCCGATTACGCCGGGGAGGCATTGAGCAACCGCAACAAACGAGATCAGGCCGAGCCCGGCCAGCCCCGGATTATGGGTTTGCACCAGGTAGAACATGTATCCAATGGCAACGATCGACATGATGACGAAGCGCCGACCCCACAACAGCCATTCGTACATGCTGGTGCCGGAAGACAGTTTGGGTGGAAAGCTTGCAGGTAGTACGAAATTGTTCATGCACATTGACGCCAGCGCCAGGGTGGACACGATGATCATCGCACTGGCCGCGGAAAGACCGCCCATAAAGGTCAATATCGGTAAAATCGAAGAGCCGCTCTCGAGTGTGATTCCGAGTACGTAAAAATCAGCCGGTATGTCGAGCTGCAGCGATTGGCCTGCCCACAGAATTGGTGGAATCGACAGGTTCAACAGCAGCAGGAACAGGGGAAACGCCCAGCTCGCGGTTTCGATATTCTTGTGCTTGATGCTCTCCACGAAAATCATGTGGAACTGGCGCGGTAACAGGAACGCGGCCGCGAAAGATAGCAACATCAGAGTCGCCCAGGGGCCCTCCTGTACCGGCGCGAACAACGCCGCATTAACTTCGGGATTCTGGTCCAGGTAGTTGTTGAGTTCGCCGAATCCGCCGAAAATTCCAAATACCGCGAACACACCCACGCTCAGCAGCGTGACTAACTTGACCAGTGACTCAAACGCGATTGCGACAACCAGGCCGCGGTGCTTTTCTCGCAGCGAGATGTGTCGGGTACCGAACAGGATCGAAAACAGGCCGACCGTGATGCAAAACATCAACGCGATCAAATGCTGTTCGGTTTCATTGGTCATGATTTGCAGCGTATTCGTGACTGCCTGAATCTGCAGTGACATGTAGGGCAGGGTGCCGGCCAGAACCAGTAGTGTCACCAGCACCCCGGCCAGCTGGCTGTGGTAGCGAAAAGCGAACAGGTCAGCAAGCGATGCCAGGCGATAGGTCTCGGTAATTTTGAGTATCGGCCTGAGCAGGATAGGTGAAGCGACGAAAGCCAGCGTGGTCCCGAGGTATATCGTCAGAAAGTTAAATCCCTGTGTTTCAGCGAACCCGACGCTACCGTAAAAACTCCAGGAGGTTGCATATACGCCGATGGAGAGTGAGTAAATCAACGGGTGACTGGCCAGGGATTCCGGTATCCAGCCACGGTCGGTTGCAGTTGCGATCAGGAATAACAGCCCGAGGTAAAGCACTCCGGCGAGGAACAGTTGCCACAGTTCAAACTGCATTTTTGCGCAGCACGTGTTGCAGCCAGGCCGACAGCAGAATAAGGCCGAACCAGACCAGGTAGGGCAGGTACCAGGGTAAATCGACGTCTATCCACAGCGTAAACAGCGGCGGCAGCAATACCAGCAGCGAGATCAGTACCACCACGATGGTAATCTCGGTAGGGCGCACATCGGACGATAACAGCGACAAAGTGTTACCCCTGGTTACTTATTATTCAGGCGAGTGTTACTTATCGTGACGCACAGGTCAATAACTGCGGGAATTTTGTCGCCAGACAGCCGATTTCAACCCGGGGAAGATATCGACCCGGGATCAGCATCTTGTCGATGGCCGGTGTTTGTGTAAGCATATCTGGCGCCAGGAACAAACCCGTCAACGCAACCGTGAGGAAGGCGCCATGTCAGAAAGCAAGCTTTATCCCGTTCCCGCCGAATTTGCTGCACAGGCAAATATAACCGCGACTCAATACGATGAAATGTACCAGCAATCCGTCGACTTTCGTGGTTTAAACCCTGGGACTCGGTCTGCGACTGGAGTTTCAACCAGGACGATTTACATATTAACTGGTTTGCGGGCGCCGAACTGAACGTCTCCTACAATTGCCTGGATCGCCATCTGAGCTCGCGCGCCGACCAGGTTGCCATTATCTGGGAGGCCGATGATCCGGGCGAGGATCGCAAGATCACCTATGCCGAACTGCACCAGGAAGTCTGCAAGTTCTCCAACGTGCTCAAGGCACAGGGCGTCAAGCGCGGCGACCGGGTGTCGATCTACATGCCCATGGTTCCCGAGGCCGCGGTCGCAATGCTGGCCTGTACTCGCATTGGCGCGATGCATTCGGTTGTGTTTGGCGGTTTTTCACCAGACGCGTTGCGTGATCGTATCCAGGATTCCGATTGCCAGGTTGTTATTACCGCGGACCAGTCGGTACGTGGCGGAAAACGAGTACCGTTAAAAGCAAATGCTGACAAGGCCGTAAGCGAGTGCCCCAATGTCAAAAGCGTGATCGTGGTGCAGCGTGGCGGTGAGCCGGTCGAATGGACCAACGGCCGCGATGTCTGGTACCACGAGGCGATGGCGCAGGCTTCAGCCGATTGCGAACCGGAAATGATGGGTGCCGAGGATCCATTGTTTATCCTTTATACCTCGGGTTCGACGGGTAAACCCAAGGGCGTGCTGCACACCACCGGTGGCTACCTGCTGCAGGCTGCAATGACCCACAAGCTCGTGTTTGACTACAAGGATGGTGAAATATACTGGTGCACCGCTGACGTCGGCTGGGTTACCGGTCATACCTACATCATTTACGGACCACTCGCCAACGGTGCGACGACCCTGATGTTCGAGGGTATCCCTACTTATCCCGACATCTCCCGGTTCTGGCAGGTTTGCGACAAGCATAAGGTTTCAATTTTCTATACCGCACCGACCGCGATTCGTGCCCTGATGGGCGCCGGCGATGAACCGGTCAAGAAGACCTCGCGCAAGTCGCTGCGCTTGCTCGGCACCGTGGGTGAGCCGATCAATCCGGAGGCCTGGCAGTGGTATTACAACGTCATCGGTGACGGTCGTTGCCCGATCGTCGATACCTGGTGGCAAACCGAAACGGGGTCGCATCTTTTGACGCCGTTACCCGGCGCGACTCCCACCAAGCCGGGATCCGCCACCGTTCCGTTTTTTGGCGCTCAACCGGTGATTCTGGATGATCAGGGTAACGAAATCGAAGGTAACCCGGCCGAGGGCAACCTGGCAATGCGGGCACCGTGGCCATCAATGATGCGTTCGGTATACGGTGACCACAAGCGTTTTTATGAAACCTACTTCGCGATGTTCAAGGGTTATTACTTCACCGGGGACGGTGCACGTCGCGACGAAGATGGATATTACTGGATAACCGGCCGGGTCGACGACGTACTCAATGTATCCGGTCACCGGCTTGGAACCGCCGAGATCGAGTCCGCGCTGGTCAAGCACGAAAAAGTTGCCGAGTCAGCCGTGGTGGGTTATCCGCACGATATCACCGGGCAGGGCATTTACGCCTATGTCACGCTGATGGCGGGCGAGGAAGGCAGCGATGAATTGAAGCAGGAACTCGTCAGCCTGGTGCGCTCCGAAATCGGACCCATCGCCAAGGTCAATATCATTCAGTGGGCACCGGGGTTACCGAAAACCCGTTCCGGCAAGATCATGCGACGCATCCTGCGCAAGGTTGCCGCGAATGAACTCGATAACCTGGGAGATACCTCGACGTTGGCCGACCCGGGCGTGGTCGATAACCTGATCGATAATCGACTCAATCGGTAACAGCGACAGCTGGATTTCATTAAGACCCGGTCGGCGGAGCCTGGTCTGAAGACCGGTCGTAAGGCCATTCCCAGCGGGTGATTTCATCCTGGTCCTTGCCGTGCTCGTGGGCAAAGGCCAGTGCCTCGATGATCTC
>CALZHS010000273.1 GCA_945787265.1 uncultured Gammaproteobacteria bacterium
TGCATCTGTAGCAGTGCCTCGTTAACATCGGTAATGCGCGTCTGTTCAACCAGCTCCTTCAGGAGTCTCGGATTTTTGCGAAAGTATTCTTCGAGATTCTCGGTCCCCTGGAAGATAAGCTTATCGACTACTTTCTTGATCGCCGAATAGTCTTCTTCCTGAACGCCTAGCGGCATCTGCGAAAACAACGAGCTGAATCGTTTCTCGCTCTCTTTCAGCGCCTGAATAGCGGTTTCCGATTCAGATATATCCTGAACCATGCCGAAGCTTGACACCAGTTCGTCCTTGTCGTCGAACACGCCCTGCTCGTACTCGCGCAGGTATCGAGTCTCTCCCTTTTTAGTGACAATCCGGTAATCGAATACGTGGCACTCGCCAGGCCGCAAATGTTGTCTGGAATTGAAGTTCTCGAGATAATGTGCCTTGTCTTCAGGATGAATTATCGACTGGATCTGTTCCGGATTACGATACAGCTTTTTAAGTTCGCCCTGACTGATGCCAAGAACATCGGCCATTTCCGCGGAGTAACTGATGGGTTTATTGGCTTTTTTGTCCCATTCCCAGATGCCGAGGTTGAGCATCTTCGACAGTTCCTGGCTGCGGACATCGCGAAATTCAATGGCCGCCTGAGACTCGGACAGCTGTGCCTGCAGCTCGGCAATCTGGTCACGCAGGGACTGCTCGGTTGAACTGGCTTTGGCGGTTTTTTTAGTCTTTGCTGTCAAGGCACTTCTACATAGAGTTGCACAGCATTGAGTATAGGTGTCAATTAGGTGGAATTCTTGAGCAAATTCCTGCATTTGTGACCTGGATCTCCAACCGGAAGACGATAATTATTGTCGACGATTAAGCGCGATTTCTATTGGCGGACCCTGATCCTTGCGCATACTGATTTCGACACGGGCGTTTCTTGATGCGTACTTTCGTGTTTCGCAAATCCGGTTATAATTTGGCATCAATTAAATCCAACGAGCAATGATATGGCAGAAACTCCGTCGACAATGCTGGAAATCGGCACCCAGGCACCCTCATTTTCACTACCCGAGCCCGCCACTGGCAACCAGGTGAGCCTGTCGGACTATAGCGGCAAGCCGCTACTGGTGGTTTTCTCCTGTAACCACTGCCCTTACGTCCTGCATATCATCAAATCCTTCAGCGAGTTTGCGAATGCGGCACGACATCGGGGCCTGGGCGTTGTCATGATCAACTCGAATGACGTCACCGGATACCCGGCCGACAGCCCGGAGAAAATGGTTGAGCTAGCACGACAATATGGATTCGAGTTTCCGTACCTGTATGACGAGACACAGCAGGTGGCGCAATCCTATCGGGCCGCCTGCACGCCTGATTTCTTCTTGTTTGATGCGTCGCACCGGCTGGTGTATCGGGGGCAATACGATGCGTCAAGACCCGGTAACGATGTTGCCGTCAGCGGTAGCGATATGAAAGCCGCTGTCGATGCGCTGTTGGCGGGCAAACCGCTGTCGCGGGAGCAGATTCCGAGCGTCGGTTGCAACATCAAGTGGCGTGCCGACAACGCACCCGATTACTTCTGAGCCTGAAGCACCGCGGAGTTGGCATGATCGGCTTTCATCGCATCAACCTTGTCCATGACTTGCTGCAGGGTAAGCTGGTGATCCTTGCCGCCACCGAAAATTTCGCCAAATTCGGTTATCAGGTCGCTTAGTTTGTTATTGGCGACCGAGAGTTCGCTCCGCAGGTCTTCGTTTTCGACGCGCAGCGTGCTGATCTCCTCGACCACCGCCTCGTCTTCCTCTGGCGCAACCTCGATTCGCGGCTGAAGGCATTTGTATGCTTTTACCAGGTTATCCAGGGCCGTATCCAGCGTCATGATCTGTGCTCTTTTACCCCGGTACAGGCTCTCGATCAGATGTTTGAAAAAATCGGTTTCGTGTTTGTCAATGTCGGCCAGCGTGGTTCTCAACTCTTCGCCTTCAAGTTGATATACCACCTGTAAAAAAGATTCGGTTTGCTGTTTGCGCAGGGAAGAACGGCCCTTGATAGCTGCAGCAAGCTCCTCTATATCCCTGCGCTTACGCCGCCTGCCAATTAAGGTTACCAGTAACCACACCAGCAACAGTACCAGCAACAGGACGAAACCTTCGAGCAGCAGAATAAAATAAATGGCATTGACTTCAAGCATCGAATTACTCTTCCTCAAGAACCAGCTCGGGTGTGTCCTTACCTCTTTTCAGGAACCACCATCCGGTAATCAACAATAACAACAGGGCAAGGTTTACCGCCACGATGACCACGCCGACGAGTCTCCAGTCGATGTCTTCCGACGGCGTCACCGGTTCAACGGGATCATCCTGGCTTGCTTCTGCCGGTCCGGGTTCGACAATGGGTGGCGCACGATAAACACCGAGCATCGAGAAGGTCCCGAGATCAAGATCAATGATCTCGTTCGCCTGGGATTGCGCAGAAATCTTGACATGCGCCTGATAAAGTCCGTCCTGATCAGTCTTCAACTCGGTACGCAACCATCCCGCCGAGGACTCGAGCTCAAGGCTATCCCTCGAGCCATCCGGTGCCTCGATGTCGATATCGGCCGTCAAACCATCCGGTTTCAGGTATTCTTCACGAGCACGCAGCTTCAGCTCATAAACACCCGCTGCCTGTTGCGCTTCGATTACGACCTCGACCGGCCACTGCACCTGCATATCGAAGCGCTTGCTGCGATTAAAGGTCCGACTATCGGCAGATATAATAAAACTATGTGTGCCTTCGGCTAACTTGCGATCGGATTGATAGAGATACTGCCCCTTGTCCTTGCGCAGCTGGGTGTGATTCATCTCGTGGCTGGTTTCGTTGCCCTCGGCATCGATGTGTGAAATCTTAAAATCAACAAAGCGCAGAAAGCTGTTGCGACTGATCTTCTGATCACGATTGAACAACTCAGCTGTCACCTCGAGGGCTTCCCGGGGAGTGGCGTAGGCCGGCATACCGCCGACCTGCAGTTTCAGATCCGTGACTACCATCAGTCGATTGTCCGGGTCCATCTCGGCATCGATGCGCCAGGTGCCGGCCTGGGGATTTTTGACCGTTATCAATTCATAACCCTGGTCGCTACGCCAGCGTGATCCACGTGGTTTCAGCGCGCTGAGCGCCGGGCTATCCGGGGGAATCAACAGTGTCGGCTCACTGGTATCGCTGCGAAACAGTAGCAGGGTCATTTCCCTGATACTGGAATCGATCTGGAATTCCCTGCCCTTCAGCGCGACCGTATCCAGTTTACTGGCGCGCTCGAACATCCTGAAAAAAACTTTTTGCAGTTCGGCAGCGCTTTGCGCTACCGCAAATGAACCCCCGGTTTCAAGGGCAAGTTGTTTCAGCAATACCTCGTCTGTACCGTGCGACAACGCGATTGCATGTACCTGCGCCTGTGCTTGCCTGAGCGCGGCCAGGCTCCTGCCCAGGACCCTGGAACGTGATGCCTCGTTCTTTGCGGTATCAGAAGAAACGTCGACCTTACCGTCGGTTAACAACAACAGGATACGCTGGGTGCTTGTGTCCGCTTTACTCCAGCCAACGCTGGCGCGTGCGAGCGCACTTTCGATATCGGTTAACAGCGCATTGGAGTGGATTTCATCGGCGCCTGCATCGGCCCGACTGCGCCAGGCATCGTCCACCACACTCCACTTCACGCTCGTGTCAACGTAACGCCCGAAGATCCAGACGCCGGCCCGTGATCCGGTCGGTATCAGTCCGTTCACCAATTTTAACGCCGGGACGCGCAAGTTCTGCGGATCAGTCTGCTTCATGCTTCCGGAAACATCGATTACGATCCGAAAGTCATAGCGGGGCTCTGCTGCCAATAACTGGCCCGGGGGAAGGACAGATATTAAAAGCATATATAGACAAATACGCTTGCGCATTGGTATAAGAAA
>CALZHS010000274.1 GCA_945787265.1 uncultured Gammaproteobacteria bacterium
AGGTTTATATTAACGCAGGCCTCACTTTGGTTCCAGTTGCCTGATAATTGCGTTTGATACAGCCCCGGCCACATCGCTTACGGGACTGATATCACGAACTACCTTTAGCGGGTTTTCTTGCGACTGGCTTTCAATACGAACGTGACTTTCATGCGTACGTTGTATTCTGCGACGGAGCCATTTTTGACCGAGACTTGCTGGTCCGCTACCCACGCGCTGGTGATTCCGTCGATGGTATCGTTGGCACGCTTGATGCCTAGTTTAATTGCGTCATCAAAGCTTTTTCTGGATGTCGCGGTTACTTCAGTCACTCTTGCTACAGTCATAATTTCCACCGGATTCTCGTTAAAAGGAAGCCGGAACTTACTTGAAACGATGGTCAGATGTAACCGCTCGAGAAATCAGTCAAACCGGGTGATTTTGCAAATCAATTGCATTAAAGCTTTTTAAATCAGAGACTAAGCATCCATTTCTAAAAAACGGTTAGCAGAAATGTTTAACAATTGTTCATAATTCAAATGGTAATTGCCTGCATTGTGAAGCGGGTACTCCTGCATTTTGGGTGTAACCTGTAAATTTACATTTGTTAACGTTCTTGTACCTTTATTGTTAAGCTACATGTGGCAACATTTACGAAGATTTAAGACCTTAAGAGGATTGTTTGTGCGCATTGGATTATTGGAAGACGATTTAAGTCAAATTGAACTGATCAGCCTGTGGGCTAATGAGGCTGGCGATCACTTGCAGTCTTATACAACAGGAAAAAGTTTCCGTGAAGCGATGAACAAGGAAAACTTTGACCTGCTGGTGCTTGACTGGCATCTTCCCGATACCACGGGCATCGAGGAGCTGGACTGGTTACGCGACGAACAGGCCTCGAATACCCCGGTGATTTTCATTACCAGTCGCGATAGCGAGGAAAGCGTGGTCGAGGCACTGGATCACGGTGCCGATGATTACATGGTCAAACCCGTACAGAAAAGTGTCACGCTTGCCAGGATCAAGGCACTGCAGCGTCGAAATCAAATCAGGGAAATTATTGAAAACCAGGCGCCTGACACCGATGCGAAGCCCGCGATTGAAGTTTTCGATCCATACGAAATCAATGAATCGGAACGCAGCATTGCCGTGAATGGCGAAGTGAAAAAACTCACCAATAAAGAATTTGAACTGGCCTCCTATTTATTTCACAATGCAGGATGCCTGGTTTCACGCGATTATTTGCTTGAGCATATCTGGGGCACGCGGGCCGATCTTAATACGCGTACGGTAGATACTCACATCAGTCGTATTCGTTCGAAGCTCGGCATTAACCCGGCGGTCGGGTGGCAACTCAGTAGCATATATCAACGCGGTTACCGTTTGTTCAGAGTATCCAAAGAATAATATTCATAATGATTCGTGTAGTACTTACCCTGTTATTAACGCTTGCACTCAGTTTTCCGAACCTGGTTGCGGCCGCGGAAGAGCACTGGGAGTACACTTTCAGACCCGGCGACAGCCTTTGGAAAATCGCCGAAGAATATACAACTTCGGTCAACAACTGGGGTGAATTACTTCGAATAAACAGTATCGAGCAATCGACCGACCGAACCATAGCCCCGGGAACGCGCATCCTGATTCCGGTATCAATGCTGAAACAGCAGCCGGCACCAGCGCTGGTAATCGCGGTAAGCGGCGCTGTTCAGCTGGTGCGCGCAGACGGAGAGCAGGCAGAATTAGCTACAGGCACAGAGTTATTTAGTGGGGATCGCGTGGTTACCGGCGAGCGGCAAAGTCTGCGTATGCAGTTTGCAGACCAGTCGGAGCTACAGGTCCTACCCAATAGTGAAGTTGTGCTCGACAAGCTCAGTCACTTCAAGGCAACCGGTATGGTGGACACACGGATACGCCTGAATACTGGCGGTGTTAGAACCCGGGTGATCAAGCAAAAACCGGAAGACAATTACGAAATCAAAACGCCTGCAGCGATTACGGCCGTCCGGGGCACTACTTTCAGGCTGTCCTCGGATGACAATCAAGTCAGCAGAACCGAGGTCACAGAAGGCCTGGTCGTCGTGTCCGCTGACCAGGCAGAGAAAGACCTTAACTACGGTTTCGGAATTGTTGCCGAACAGGGCAAGCCGCTTCCCGAGCCGGTAAAATTACTGGACCCCCCTAAAATCAGTGACAACCAGTCTTCAGACGCCAGCAAATTGCAGGTGTCGTGGGTTCGATTGGAGGGCGCTGAATTCTATCGTTACCAGTTGGCAACCGACGAAAAATTTGACCAGTTATCTATTGATAGCAGGACCGACGACAGTGAAATCCAGCTGGACGAATTGACTCCTGGACAATACTTCCTGCGAGTCAGGGGGGTTGATCAGTTTCGACTGGAAGGTTTTGACGCGGTTAAAAGCTTTGTAATTAAGGAGCCCTCTGACGATTCCCTTGCCCTGAAACTATTTTTAGGACTTGGAGTTTTGTTACTCGCCCTGTGAACCTGATTCATGCCAGGGGCAATCTCTCAAGCGTGTTCGAACACCTGTTGCTGGTTGCAATCTTGGCGGCCATTTCCGGTTCTTTTGTTCATAGCAATCTCCTGTGGCGCTGGGACAACCTGCTATACGACGCCCAGTTGTCACTCTGGACGCGAACCGTTTCCGATAAAATCATCATTGTCGCCATTGACGATGAGAGCTTGCACAACTTGGGACGCTGGCCGTGGTCACGTTCAATACACGCACGCCTGATCGATAAACTCGAGCTCGAATCGCCCCGCGCCATCGGCCTGGATATTATTTTCAGCGAGCCCGATGCCAGCGACCCACAGGCCGATGCACTACTGGCGCGGGCGATGCGGGCCAGCGGCAAAATCGTGTTGCCGGTGTTCATGTCGCAGAAGAGTAAAAACTCGTTCCCGATAGAAACCTTACCTTTGCCCGAGTTAGCCAGAAATGCCGCAGCCTTCGGGCATGTTCATATGGATATCGGAGCCGATGGCATTGCGCGCAGGGTATACCTGAAGGAAGGAATCGGTGAGCCTTACTGGAAGCATTTCAGCCTCGCATTGCTGGGTATCACCGATGACGCGGCCGAACTCGAGCGGAAAGTTAAAACCCCCGAACGAAAGGAGCAATACTCTTCGATGCAATGGTATCGGGAATACCCCTTCCTGATACCGTTTGCGGGGCCACCGGGTCATTTTCAACAAATCGGTTATTCGCAAGTGATGGACGGACAATACTCTAAAGGCTTGTTTCGAGATAAAATTGTGTTGATCGGAACCACTGCCCAGGGCTTGAGCGATGCGTTGCCGACACCGCTGTCCGGAGATAGCGGCCGCATGCCCGGCGTCGAGATTATCGCAAACATCATTGACTCGATTCTGAATGATTTACGTATTATCGAGCTGGAAACGTTCTGGCTGATATTATTAACCGCCATATTTGTCGCCCTGCCAATGTTGATCTATCCCTACGTGAATCCCGCCAGTACCCTGCTGGTGTTGTTCGGCATTGTCGCTGCCACCCTGTCCCTGGTGGCTGCCTTGTTATGGCTTTTCCATATGTGGATACCGGTGTCTACCATACTGCTGTTCCAGGTTATCAGCTATCCGTTGTGGAGCTGGCGCCGGCTGGTGCTCGCGATGCGCCACATTAATGTCGAGCTGAACCGGTTGTCGGTTAAACAGAAAGCGCTGAGTATGCGCGGCGACCGAAACCTTACCGACGAGATCAGCTTTATTAAATTATTCGTCCCGATCACGGGCTGGGTGCTGCAGGACGAAAATGGCCTGAATCTTATTAGCGAAGGCCCGGCACCTGCCGGCATCACGAAACCACTGGCGCCCGAGGGCTGGAACGTGGATGACAGTCAATATTGGGCCCCGGTGCGTTACAACAATCAGCCCTGCAGACTGGGTTTA
>CALZHS010000275.1 GCA_945787265.1 uncultured Gammaproteobacteria bacterium
TATCCCCAACTGGCTGAAACTGGTTGCCGAGGGCAACCTTATGGAAGCTGTCGAAATGTCTCACAAGACCAACAGCCTGCCGGAAGTTTGCGGACGTATCTGTCCCCAGGACCGGTTATGCGAGGGCGCCTGCACGCTGAATACCGGATTCGGTGCGGTTACCATCGGCTCGGTTGAAAAGTACATTACCGACAAGGCAATCGAGCAGGGCTGGTCACCCGACCTTTCCAATGTAACCGCCAGTGGCAAAAAAGTAGCGGTCATCGGCGCCGGCCCGGCCGGGATCGCCTGTGCCGACGTTTTGACCCGCAATGGCGTATCCTGCGTAGTATTCGACAAGTACCCTGAAATCGGTGGCCTGCTGACTTTCGGTATCCCACCGTTCAAGCTCGAGAAGGAAGTCATCACGCGGCGCCGCACGATGTTTGAGGAGATGGGCATAGAATTCCGTCTCAATACCGAGGTTGGCAAAGACCTGGCCTTCGAACATCTGCTCAGCGACTATGATGCCGTGTTCCTCGGCATGGGCACCTACACCTACATGAAGGGTGGATTCCCGGGTGAGGATAAACAGGGGGTTTACGAGGCACTGCCCTATCTCGTTGCAAACATCCATGAGCAGATCGAATTCGGTGGCGACAAGCCTGAATTTATCGATTTCAAGGACAAGCAGGTGGTCGTGCTGGGCGGTGGCGACACCGCAATGGACTGTGTCCGCACCGCGATCCGCCAGGGCGCAACCGGCGTCACCTGCGCCTATCGTC
Organism: uncultured Gammaproteobacteria bacterium; assembly: GCA_945787265.1. Classification (GTDB taxonomy): domain Bacteria; phylum Pseudomonadota; class Gammaproteobacteria. The sequence continues at coordinate 765 of CALZHS010000275.1, forward strand.
GCGACCGCGCAAACATGCCCGGTTCGATGCGCGAAGTCGATAACGCGATGGAGGAAGGCATCGAATTTCTGTACAACCGCCAACCGCTCGAAATCGTGGGCAACGGCAAGGTTGAAGGTATCAAGCTCATTTCCACCGAGCTCGGCGAGGCCGACGAACAGGGCAGACGCCGCCCGGAAGCCGTCCCCGGCTCCGAGGAAATCCTGCCCGCTGACGTGGTCGTGATTGCGTTCGGTTTTCGACCGAGCCCGGCCGGTTGGTTTGCGGACCATACCATCACCCTGCATGAGGACGGGCGCGTCGTCGCCCCCGAGCACGGGGAATTCCCGTTTCAGACCAGTAATCAGAAGGTGTTTGCCGGTGGCGATATGGTGCGGGGTTCAGACCTGGTCGTGACCGCGATCTACGAGGGGCGCCAGGCCGCTGAAGGGATACTGGATTACCTGGAAGTTTAATGAGCCAACCCGCACTTAAGAATAATCGCTTGATCAGGGCGCTGCTGCGCCAGCCGACCGACACCACGCCCGTCTGGATCATGCGCCAGGCGGGTCGCTACCTGCCAGAATACCGGGCGACACGCAAGCAGGCCGGTAGCTTTCTCGACCTGTGTAAAAACAAGGAGCTCGCTTGCGAGGTTACGTTGCAGCCATTACGGCGCTTCGATCTCGACGCGGCAATCCTGTTTTCCGACATCCTGACGATTCCGGACGCGATGGGACTCGGTCTGTATTTCGTCGAAGGCGAAGGACCCAAATTCGAACGCCCGCTGCGCAGCCTGGCTGATATCAGCGCGCTTGGAGTTCCCGACCCGTGTGCCAGCCTGAGCTATGTGACCGATGCGGTAAGCCTGGTTCGCCAGCGGCTGGATGGCCAGGTGCCGTTGATCGGATTTAGCGGCAGCCCTTGGACCCTGTCGACCTACATGGTCGAAGGCGGCAGTTCCAAGGAGTATCGCTATATAAAAGGAATGATGTACGAGAGCCCGTCAGCGCTGCACCGGTTGTTAGATACCCTGGCTAAAGCGGTCACCGCTTATCTCAATGCGCAAATCGAGGCCGGGGCGCAGGCGGTGATGGTTTTCGATACCTGGGGTGGTGTGCTCACTCCGCAAACCTACCGTGACTTCTCCCTCAACTACATGCAGCAAATTGTCTCCGGCCTGAAGCGTGAGCATGACGGACAGACCATCCCGGTAACATTGTTCACCAAGGGTGGTGCGCAGTGGCTGGAAGAAATTGCAGATACCGGCTGCGATGCGCTCGGACTTGACTGGACAATTAATATTAACGAGGCGCACTCGCGCGTTGGAAACAAGGTTGCATTGCAGGGCAACCTCGATCCCTGCGTGCTGTATGCCGATCCTGACACCATCCGCAAAAATGTACAGGACGTGATTACTCGTTTCGGCAACCATCCGGGACACGTTTTCAACCTCGGGCATGGCATTCACCCGGGGGTCGACCCCGATCACCTGGGTGTTCTGATCGACGCGGTCCATGAATTCGGTTTTGACATTCGCAAGTGACGCCGCGTGGCGTTATCCCGGAAACTGCGCCCGCAATTATGCGGGATCCAGCAACAACCACGACCTCAAGATTCCGATATGTCGGAAGGACCTTACGGCAGGCTTCTCTCCAGTTTAACCCCGGAAAGTTATGAGACGTTTTTCGCACTGACGAATCATGAAATATTTTGACGCGCTTGCGCGCAGAGATTTTTTTCTTGAGCGGTATTTAAAGCGCACGCAGCGAGAGAGTTTATATCTGCATAAATGACCGAGTGAGTACGATTTAAATACCGCTCAAGGGAAAAATAGCAAGTGCAGGCGCGTCAAAAGATGTCTTCGACGATCTCTTCTTCTGTTTCTGGCGCGTTAACCACAACCCCACCCGGGCTACTGCTATTGGATCTCGCCAGGGCTTTTTCTTCTGGCGCATTTTCAATTCGAAAAACTTCAAACAGGCTTTTGCGGGTATCAACATCCGCCCATTTTCCGGTTTCGCCATCGATGCGGATGGTAACCAGGCCTTCGGGTTGCTCTTGCAGATTCTCTGGGCGCCCTTCGAGCGCAGCACGCATGAAACCGATCCACATGGGAAGGGCTGCGCGCCCGCCGGTTTCGCGATTGCCCATATGACGCTGGTTATCAAATCCCACCCAGGTTGTCGTCACTACCTGGTCATTAAAACCGCTGAACCAGGCATCAATTTGATCGTTGGTGGTTCCTGTTTTCCCCGCAATATCGTTGCGGCCCAGTGCTTTCGCGCGCACCGCGGTACCGCGCTGCACTACTTCGCGCATCATCGATCGCATGATGTAGGCATTCTGAGCCGAGATCACGCGCGGCGCATATTGACGCTCCGGCTCCGCGGACGAATCTCCAATCGCGACTGCAACACCGCTCTCGGGCAGATCTGCGCCATCAGCCGTGGGCTGACTTTCATCGCTCGTGGTCACCGCTGCAGTTTCCTGTTCCGCCTCCTGCTGCGCAATGGCGGCTGCTTCAATTGCCGTCAGCTGGTCCAGGTTTTCCGTTTCGCATCCCTGGCAAACGGTTTTGGGATTATGCTGGTAAATTACCTCACCGTTACCCGACTCGACCCTACTTATTATATAGGGGTCTATCAGGTAGCCACCGTTGGAGAACACCGCGTAGGCTCTGGCCATCTGCAACGGTGAAAATGTCCCACTGCCCAGGGCCAGCGATAAATCATATGGCATGCGTTCACGTTCGAATCCAAAACGCTGAATGTAACTGGTTGCGTAGCGCAGGCCGATCGACTGCAGTATGCGGATAGAGACCAGGTTACGCGATTTCACGAGCGCTTCTCGCATTCGCGTAGGACCGTAGAATTTTCCCGAGTAATTTTCCGGACGCCAGGTAGCCTCCAGCGAGTCATCGTCAAAAACCACCGGAGCATCATTGATGATGGTCGCTGCGGTATAGCCTTTTTCCAGCGCAGCCGAGTAAATAAACGGTTTGAAGTTGGAGCCCGGCTGGCGCCTCGCCTGCGTTGCACGATTAAACTTGTTCTTGAAGTAATCGAAACCACCAACCATTGTCTGGATACCGCCATCAGAAGGATCGATCGATACCAGCGCACCCTCTACCCTCGGCACGTCAGCGAGTAACCGACCGCGAGCACGTCCGCAATTTTTTCAGGTTTCGGCCCCTGGTTATCAACATCGATAAATCTTGCGGCCCAGTCGATACCACCCTCGAACAGCATGACGACTTGCTCATAATTCGAAATCAGTACGGTCGCGCTCTCGGAAACACCCTTGAAGCTGCCATCCGCGCTCGGAGGGACGGCCTCGTTAATCGCGATTACGACACCCTTGCGCAATCCTCCAACTTGCTCGTCGCGCACTATCTCCTCTTCAAAAGGGTCTTCGACAACGTCGGTCAAATCGATCTTATCAATAACTCCGCGATAACCATGTCGCCGATTGTAATCGAGCAAGGCTCTGCGCAGCTCGCGGTTCGCGACTGCCTGCAGTTCTCCGTCGATAGTGGTGTAAACCTTGAGTCCCGCCTTGTAAACCTCGTCACCATACTGTTCGAATAACTGCGCCCGCACCTGCTCGGATACATACTGGGCCTCGGCAGCGGTTCGGGTCCTATGCAACTCGGCCGTTATCGGTTCATTGAGCGCCAGTTGAAATTCCTCCTCCTCAATATAATTCAGAATTCGCATGCGCCCGAGAATATAGTTGCGGCGAATCAGCGCGCGCTCGGGGTTGGATACCGGATTGTACTTGGACGGCGCTTTGGGTAACCCGGCAATCATGGCAGCCTGTGCAAGGGTCAGGTCCCCAAGCTGCTTGTCGTAGTAAACCTGAGATGCTGCACTTATGCCGTATGCACGATGACCGAGAAAAATTTTATTGAGGTAAAGCTCCATGATCTTTTCTTTGTCCAGTTCGCTTTCAATCTTCCACGCCAGCAGGATTTCGTTGAACTTGCGCGCGTAGGTTTGCTCTGGACTCAGGAAAAAATTTCTTGCGACCTGCATCGTTATGGTACTTCCGCCGCGGGTTTTTCTGCCGGTGGTCGCAACCTCGTAGGCAGCAGCGCCCAGCGCATAAAAATCGATGCCCGAATGATTCCAGAACTGATCATCCTCAACCGCCACCACCGCATCAATCAGGTAACGCGGAATCTTGTCAAATTTCACGGGAATACGGCGATGCTCTCCGAACTCGGCCAGCAAGATTTCATTCTTGTCATAAATGCGCAGAGGCACCTGGTACTGGGCATCTTCTAGGTGCTCGATGGAAGGCAATTCGGGAACTAAAACCGCATAGATATAGAACGCTCCGGCGATCAGAACGATTGAACCCGCAGCAAACAGCCACGAGACAATTTTTACTAGCTTTTTCATTAAGTTAGGCTATACACATAAGCGGTTACATGAAAAGTATCGACAAGCATAGATTCTTGCACTAGACTCCTTTTTGTTTAATCAGAATAATTTAACATTTTAAATACTTACAACTAGATCTTAATGTAATTTATCACAGTAGGATCGAGTATCACAGGCACATTGACGAGGGATACCGGTGTTTTTATCGCGTAAAAAACCGCCGCTTATTGGGCTAGATATCAGTTCTACATCGGTCAAGTTGATGGAACTCAGCAAAACCGGTTCCAGCTACCGAATAGAAGGTATCGGGGTAGAACCCCTGCCCGCCAACGCGGTCGTCGAGAAAAACATCGCCGAAGTCGAATCGGTAGGCGAGAGTGTAAAGCGTGCGCTCGCCAAGTCAAAAATAAAAAACAAGTATTGTGCCATTGCCGTCTCCGGCTCCTCGGTCATCACCAAGAAAATTACCATGCCTGCCAGTCTTTCCGACGACGAGATGGAAGGCCAGATCCAGCTCGAGGCCGACCAGTACATTCCGTATCCCCTGGAAGAGGTAAACCTCGATTTCCACGTTATCGGTGAAACCGAAACCAATCCGGAAACGGTTGACGTTCTGCTGGCTGCCTGTCGCAGCGAGAATGTCGATGACCGCGTTGCAGCGGTCGAACTTGCGGGCTTGACACCTAGAATCGTCGACATCGAGGCATACACGGTTGAAACCGTTTTTTCCGTGATGGCATCTCAATTGCCGGACGAGGGCATGGACAAGACCATCGCAATCGTTGACATCGGTGCAACCATGACCAGTCTCAGCGTGATTCACAATCACCAATTGATCTATACCCGCGAACAGAATTTTGGCGGCAAGCAGTTGACCGAAGAAATCATGCGCCGTTACGGTTTATCCTATGAAGAGGCGGGGCTCGCCAAACGCCAGGGTGGTTTGCCGGATAACTATGAGCCCGAAGTACTCGAGCCCTTTAAAGAAACCACTGCACAACAGGTAAGCCGCTTTCTGCAGTTTTTTTACTCGGCTGGTGGGCCGATCGGCGACATCGATCACCTGGTACTTGCCGGTGGCACCGCCGCGTTGCCAAACCTGGCAGAACTGACCGAATCTCATATCGGGGTGCCGACCACGATTGCAAACCCTTTTGCGGATATGTCCGCCACGAGTCGCGTCAACAAGGCTAATCTCGAAGCAGATGCGCCCGCTTTCCTGATTGCCGCGGGACTAGCCATCCGAGGAGCCGAATACTGATGATCATTACCAGGATCAACCTACTCCCATGGCGTGAAGAGCTGCGTCAGGAGCAGAAAAAAGAATTCGCCATGATGGCGTTTATGAGTGTCGTGCTGGCGGTAGCTATTTTCGGTTTAGTTTATTTCCAGATGCAGTCCAAAATCGACTATCAGCTATCGCGCAATAATTTCATGACCAGTGAAATCAAAAAGCTTGATGATGAGATCAAGGAAATCAGGGAACTGCAAAAAGTACGCCGTAGCCTGGTTGAACGTATGGAAGTTATCCAGGATTTGCAGGCAAGCCGTCCTACGATCGTACATCTGTTCAGCGAAATCGTGTCAACGGTTCCAAATGGTGTTTACCTCGAGTCGCTAGCCCAGACCGGGAGTAACCTGCTAATCAACGGTGAAGCGGAATCCAACGCGCGGGTTTCAACCTATATGCGCAACCTGTCGGCTTCGGAATGGCTTAAGGACCCGAATCTGACCGTTATCGAGATCGAAGATATCACGGTTAATCGCATCAGCACCTTCACCCTGACAGTAAAACAGACATCGCCGAATGCGACCGACCAGGAAGATAGCGATGATGGAGGTCTGAAATGAATTGGGACGAGATCCAGCATCACCTTGAACCCGACAACATCGGCTCTGCGCCAACGGGTATCAAGCTTGGCGTATGCGGCTTCCTGATGGTGGCGATCATTGCCGCGGGAGTTTACTTTGTAACCCTGGACCAGTTGAAAGTCCTGGAACGGCACGAAAAGAAGGAAGTTGAGCTCAAAGACGAATTCAAGTTCAAGGCAGACCAGGCGGCAAAACTTGAGCTCTATAAGGAGCAACTTGCCGAAATGGAAGCCTCTTTCGGTGCCCTGTTGCGACAGTTACCGGAAACCACCGAGGTCGAATCCCTGCTGGTTGACGTGTCGCAAACCGGTCTTGCCGCGGGTCTCGAGATAAAAAAGTTCAAGCCCAGCGCAGAAGAAAAGAAAGGTTTTTACGCCGAATT
>CALZHS010000276.1 GCA_945787265.1 uncultured Gammaproteobacteria bacterium
TGCGCTAACTGTTCTTTAACCGAGGATACTTCCACTTGCTTTTGTTGCTCCAGCTCGGCTACTTCCCTTTTCTTTTGGGCTTCGAGTTCGGCCGTTTGCCTTGCCACTTCCTGCTCCTGCTCGAGCTCCAGCTTGGCGACGAGGCGCTCATACTCCTGGGAAGCCTGGCTTTGCTGCTCGGCCAGCATTTGCGTAAATTGAGTGACTAATTGTTTCGCTTTCTGATCTCGCTCCGCCTCGATTTCCTCTAACGACTTCACGGCATTTTGGGCCAGGATCTCGCGACGTTGCTGCCTGGCCTTTTCAGCCGCGGCAAGCTCTTCCTGGAGTTTTTTGTAATCGACAGTAATCTTCTCAATCTGCTCCTGGCTCTTTTCCTGCGAGGCAATGATTTCATCACTCGAGTAAATCATGAACACGATCGCCAGCACGGCGAACAGATCGATCATCGGAATCAGTGCATCGATCGTTTTTGACTTATTCGTATCAGGTGGTGTGTTGAACATGAGCTACGCTTCCGTTAATCCCGGATTTTGTGATTAATATGTGTATATCGTGATTAATAATAGTCCAGACTGGCAAAAAACCACGGTCAATTTTCGGTGGTACTTTTCACGGCAGGTTGGTGGGAGTGGATCGGGCCTAGAAACTGCGCTCTGCGCTCGCCCCACGCTCGAGGCTGGCCAGTAATTCTTATATAAATCAATCCCTTACTGGGTTTCTTTTAAACTTGATGAGCAGACACTCAGTTTGACGAGACGAGCTTGCGTCACTGACCCGAAGCGGACGATCGTAAATGCGGGGGCATTAGGCCGACTTCATACGAACGCTCGGCAGAAAATAGGATTGGGTATACTGTTCCCGGAATCGTTTACGGAATTCGCCATGCGCAGCTTGTTTAACCGAATACCTCTGTCTATCCTGATCGTGCTGTGTCTCACCCTGGGTTTGGCTCCTTTCACACCTGAACCGCATCTATGGGAAAAACTCAAGATGCTGGTTGCCGGAGAGCTCACCGAGCTCCTCGACATTTTTGATTTATTACTCCATGGAACCCCGTGGCTGCTGCTGATCATCAAGCTATTATTAATACCAAAAAGTAAAGCGGAAGAATAAACCTGGCGCGGGGTACTGGCCCTGGAAAATTGCAAACAATCTTCCGCTATCACTGGCTTTCGCTTAATTCTTCTTCCTGCCTTGCTTCCTCGATCAACCATGATCGAAACGCGGCGGTATGCGGGTGGTCGGTTACTTCTTCGAGCGTGATCAGGTAATAAGCGTACTCGAGCGGCAGGCCGAGATCGAATGGAATAACCAGTCGACCGGCGGCGATATCCTCAGAGGCCAGCGCGTTGATACTCAGCACAACACCCTGCCCTTCGACTGCCGCCGTCAGGGCCAGGTTCACGTGGTTGAAATGCACGCCATGGGTGGAGTCGACATTGTCAACCCCTGCAGCCTTGAGCCAGGTCGCCCAGTCGGGCCGACCCTCGTAGCGGGTGTCGTCGTGCAGCAGGGTATGAAAGCGCAGATCCTCTGGAGTTCGCAAGGAGTGTTTGCCTTTCAGCAAGCGCGGACTGCATAAAGGAATGGCATTGACTGAAAACAGTTTATCCACGCGACAGCCCGGGTAATCGCCTTTGCCGAAACGTATGGCGATATCGACATTGTCCCTTTTAAAATTCTCGGCGGGAATGGTCTTCTTGGACGTGTTCGAATCGATCAGGTTGCGGCTGGCCGTAATATTTAAATCGATGCCCGGGCAGGCCTCGTTAAAACGATGCAGGCGCGGGATCAGCCACTTGGCGGCGAACGAAGGCGCCATCCAGACGGTCAGGGTCGCGTCTTCATTGGCGCCCCGAATTTGATGCACTGAGTCGACCAGTTTTTCAAATCCCTCGATTAGCATCGGCAGACCGGCCTTTGCTTCATCGGTCAGCGACAGGCCGCGACTATGCCGGTTGAACAACTTGACGCCAAGCTGGTGCTCGAGGGTTTTGATCTGCTGGCTGACGGCGGCCGGCGTAATAAAGAGTTCTTCCGCAGCACGTTTGAAACTCAGGTGCCGGGCGGCACTCTCGAACACGCGCAAGGCGCTAAATGGCAGGTTTTCGATCATCAGGAATTCAAGTTAGCTGTGCTTACCTGGTGGTTAATAATTACTCGTTTGTGAAGAGTCGGAGTCCTTCCTAGTATCAGGGTCAACCGGCGCATCGGGAAACAGTTCGGGCGAGCTGTGATAACGACGCCAGCAAGCTTAAAGGATAAATTTCATGATTACTATCAGCAAGACAGCAAAGGCGATACAGCGGTTTTTCGAAGCCACGGCAAAGGCGCGGGTTAACTCAACCCTGCTGGGCATGGGACGCGAAAAGGTCGAACAACTGGGCTATTCCTACGAGGCGCTGCAGTCCGGCCCGAGCGCCTGGCCATGGCGTAAAACGACCCACGATAGTGCAGCGACAGGCGAAATCGGGATGCAGCTGCGCGAGCTCAACGATTTTAGTGAAATAGCGCACAAACAACAGCCAGCAGCCGTCCACGAAATCGAGCGGGATGCCGCTTAAACCGGTCGGGATTTCATCATAAATTAATCATACGAGGCTAAAGTGGCTGCATTCGTGCGACTACTGCCGCGTATACAGTTTTCCATATTTTTATCCGGGAAAAACAGAAGACATGAACACCAAATTTGATTCAGATATTGAAGTTAATGCAAACACCAAAACCAGTCGCGGGGATTGCACAGATCCGGTGCGATCGTCATCGACAGGGCGATACCTGTCAGTGCGTCTCGGTCGGCTGGGCGCCTGGATGGCGGCACGCTTGAAAGCCCACGAAGACAGGGTTTTATCGCTTCGCGTCTACAGCCAGCACCGCCTCGACGGGCGTGTTAGCGATGAGCGTCAAGAAGGGTGAGCCTGCCTCATAATAGTGCCGAAATTACCTCGGTTTGGTTTTTGCACGCAATGATCTAATAATCTCATCGCAAGTGATCGTTTCGTTTCAATGATGCCCGTTACCTGTGCTTCATTTTCCATCCGGGATCGTCTGCATTTTGCTACTGGAAGAGTGATTGGTGCCCAGGGGCGGAATCGGACCGGTCCGCGCTCGGCACTGACACGAGGATTTTCAGTCGGGCTTTAATTTTTGTAACTTTATAAAATCAGCTACTTACACACTTCCCGTTTCCATTTGCGCTAGTAAACGCCAGTTAATGGCAGTTAATTGGGCACAAAATTGGCACACTAATCCAATGCTCCTGTTCGAATGCCATTTGCCCAAAGCAAGCGCTGGCGATTCTCCGGTGAGTGGAAACCCACAGCCAGAAGCGAACGCCCAGCAACAGTGATAATATACAATCCGATCAAATATCTTTTAGTCGGTTGTTATATGTTCCCTACAAAAAAATAAATGATGGATTGGAAAATTTTTTTAACAGTATTTGGCGCTATTTTTATTGCCGAGTTAGGAGACAAAACACAGCTCGCAACAATGCTTTTTGCGACAGATAAGGAAGTTAGCAAATATACCGTTTTTCTTGCAGCGTCTGCTGCATTGGTTGTGGCTTCAGCAATAGGAGTTTTAGCTGGTAGTTTGTTATCTGAGTATATAAACGAAAAGTACCTGCACTATATCGCAGGCGTTGGCTTCATTGTTATTGGAGCGTTTACCCTATTCAAAGCATGAGACACATATCTAGCGCATGCAGTGGGATAAACCCATCGCAACAATCGAACACACGGTAACAAAACCAGGATATCCTCTACGAGCGTGATCTATTTTCCGTAAAATATTTCCCTTAAAAATATCCGTTTAGCTGAACAAAAATCAAATCGGAGTTCTGGGCATCGTTTTGTGGGATGCCGTCGTTAAAGCGGACGCCGGT
>CALZHS010000277.1 GCA_945787265.1 uncultured Gammaproteobacteria bacterium
CTGCTGTCGGTGCCGTTGATGCTGATCCGGTTTCGAAATTATATTTCGCACTGGCGCCATATATTGCTACCCGGCCTGTTAGCTGGATTCGCCTTTGCACTTTATATCGCCAGTCTCAACCTGACTGACGTGGTGCGCGCGATTCTGCTGTTTTACATGAGCCCGCTTTGGAGCACGATACTTGGGATAGTGGTGTTGAAGGAGCGGCTTAGCGGTAACCGGGTAGTAGCCTTGTTGTTCGCTTTTAGCGGGCTTTACATCGTGCTGGTAGTCGAAAGCGGGCTGCCGATTCCGCGCAACAACGGTGACTGGTTTGCGCTGCTATCAGGTCTGTGCTGGTCGATCGCAACGGTAAAGCTGTTTCAGGACGGCGCCCAAATGATTTTCGAGAAAGTAACGATGTTCGTTTTTTTTGCACTGTTGATGTCGTTAATGCTTATAGTCTGGCAGCAGGGGACGCTCGCCGGCATGCCGGATCTCCCAACCCTGCAAAAAGGCTGGTACTGGATAGCAATAGTCGCGCTCGGAATGCTGCCGATCACCTACCTTACGATATGGCCAGCGACGGTTTTGAGCCCCGGACGTGTCGGTATGCTGCTGCTGGTTGAAGTACTGGTCGGTGTCGGCTCGGCCGCGATACTGACCGATGAACCGTTTGGATTGCGCGAGGTTATCGGTGCCACGTTGATCATTGCTGCAGGGGTTGTTGAAGTTCTGCGCCAGCAAAAATTTGACAATTCAGGTATAGTACCCGGTCAGACGCCGCCTTGAGACATGGGTCATGCATCGCAAAAAATACCCGGCAACGAAACACCGTCGTGATATCGGCAGCGTTGATATTGCAATCGAAAAAATGATGGCCGCCCGCGAACTCAGCTCCGCTTGCGTCGGCGTCGAAGCATTGCTTGAAATCGACTCGAAGTTAAACGGTAAACGTATCGGCGAAGACGGTAAGTTTGCCGCGCTGCGCTCGCGCATCGATTAGCATTAATCAGGATGCCAATACATGTGTCATGGACGGCGTTTTTCCCGGTCGCGGAATTTTACCAGGCGACTGGAGTCAAAATAAGCAAATTCACAGAGAAGCGATTGAACAACATGGGCGTAAGCATAATAAAGCGAACATTACTGTTACTCTGTCTGACCTTGCTGGTTTCGATCAACCAGGCAATTGCGGATTGCAATGACAGGCGGTCGCCCGGAATGGATTGGTCGGGGTGCAAGAAAACCAACAAGATGCTCGACGACACGAATTTTTCTGGCAGCCGCTTCGACGGCGCCAATCTCAGCATGAGCACCCTTCACGGGAGTAATTTTACCGGTGCCAGCCTGGTTAAAGCCGATATGACGCGAAGCCCCGCTACGCGCACTCACTTTAAGGATGCCGATTTGACCAAGGCGGTTGGCTATCGCGCAAACTTTGATGAGGCCAGGTTTAAAAACACCACGCTGATAAAATCAGAATTTTCCCGGGCGAGCCTTAAAAAAGCCACGCTCGAAGACGTTGACTGGTCGCGATCGGAGCTGGGGCGCGCCGATTTTTCCGGGGCCAGTTTGAAGAATGTGAATTTTGAATTTTCAAATCTTTCCAGGGCCATGTTTACCGACTCGAAATTGAGTAATGTTGATTTCAAGGGGGCGTACACTTACCTGACCCATTTCGAGAATATCGATCTGACCGGGGTCTTAAACCTGACCCAGGCGCAGATCGATATTTCCTGTGGCAATTTGAATACACGTGTACCGAAAGGCCGGTGGATACCCGATACCTGGCCCTGTTCCGATTGGCTCGATTAGCGCTCTGTTGACTGCTAAATCGATCGGAGCCGAGTGAGCGGCAAGGTTGTCCCTGGCCCTATAAATAAAACCTGCAGATCCTGCAGGGGGAGTGGGAGAGATGGGACAAATATTTCAGAGTATTCTCGATACAATCGGAAATACGCCCACGGTTAAAATCAATAACCTGGGTCCGGAGAATCGCAACATATACGTCAAGATCGAGTCTTTCAACCCGATGGGCTCGGTAAAGGATCGCCTGGCCCTCGGGGTGATTGAAGATGCCGAGCGCAGCGGAGCACTCAAACCCGGGCAAACCATCGTCGAAGCTACGAGCGGCAATACCGGTATTGGCCTTGCCATGGTGTGCGCCCAAAAGGGTTATCCGCTGGTGATCGTCATGGCGGAGAATTTCAGCGTCGAAAGACGCCGCATGATCCGTTTCCTCGGTGCCAGGGTTGTATTGACGCCCTCCGCGGACATGGGCACCGGTATGATTGCCAAGGTAAACGAGCTGGTCGAAACCCACGGCTGGTGGCAGCCGAGCCAGTTCGATAATCCTGCCAATGCCGATACGCATGAACGCACCACCGCGGTCGAGATTCTCGATGATTTCGCCGAAATCGGGCTCGACTACTGGGTGACCGGGTTCGGTACCAGTGGCACGCTCGGGGGTGTCTCACGGGCGTTGAGGAAAAACAGCCCTGACACCAAAATCATGGTTTGCGAACCGGACAACTCGCAGATTCTCGGCAGCGGTATCAGCCAGCAGCGCAATCCCGATGGTACTTACCAGACGCACCCGAACTTCAGGCCACATTTAATGCAGGGATGGTCACCGAACTTTATCCCCAGGTTCGCCGAAGAAGCGCTTGAGGCGAATCATATCGACCAGATGATACCGATCAACGGTAATGACGCGATCCAGTGCACGATGGACCTGGCGCAAAAAGAAGGGATCTTCGTCGGCACCAGCTCCGGGGCGACCTTTGCCGGCGCGCTGCAGGTTGCCGAGGCCGCGCCGGAGGGATCGAATATCCTGTGCATGCTGCCGGATACCGGCGAACGTTATCTGTCGACCCCACTGTTCGAGACGATTGCCGAAGATATGAACGAGGCAGAGATCGAGATTTCATGCTCAACCCCGGGCTATCGTTTCGATATCAGCGATGCTCCGGCCGAGGAAGCGGATGAACCGGAACCAGAAGTGCAGGTCGATCTCGATCCTGCAGCAGTTGCCGAAGTTGAGGCAATCCTCGAACAAAACCGGGACCAGGTGCTCATGTTTTCGCTGGAATGGTGTGAATTCTGCTGGTCGGTACGCAAGATGTTGACCGCCTGTGACATTCCTTACGTCACCGTCGACCTCGATTCGGTCGCTTTCCAGGATAACGACCGGGGCGGGAAAATCCTGGCCGTACTAAACCAGAAGAATGACTGGCCCACGATCCCGCAGATTTATGTCGGCGGCGAATTCGTCGGTGGGGCAACGGACCTGTTCGATGTCGGCAAAGCCGGCGAATTGCAGGCCAGGCTTGCGGCTCGCAATATTCCCTATAACGAGACCATCAATCGAGATCCCTACAGTTTTCTGCCAACCTGGTTACACCCCAGGTAGGTACTGGAAGTTTTAAAGCGTAATCGGGAAACCCATTTTTTGCACTATGGCTACCCAGAGTTTGCGCCATCCGCCCTTTTCGTCGAGGCTGTCAAGCGCGTACATGGTGATCTTGGCGCCGATCCAGCGAAACGGTTCCGGCGGAATGTAGTTGGGCAAGGTCTGTGCAAACTGCATCCGTGTTTCGGGAATGTCTTGCTGGTCCAGGATGGCAAGCCCAACCCGCGCGCCGAAGCGTGATGCGGTGACGCCGAAGCCCGAGTAGCCACCGGCAAACACCATGTCACCGTCATGGTACTTCTGGTAGTGCACTGCCATGCGCGTGGTCAAGCCGATCGGACCGCTCCAGGCATGCGAAAACCTGATCTCGTCGGCAAGTTGTGGGAAGGTGCGGTAAAAAGACTGTACCAGGCGAATAAAGGGTTGTGGCGTTTTATCGAGCGCCGGATCGGTGTCGTTACCATAGAAGTAGCCCAGT
>CALZHS010000278.1 GCA_945787265.1 uncultured Gammaproteobacteria bacterium
CCACACAGGTACTGGACCAATGGAACTGGCAAAATTAGCTGCTACGAAGAGGGCAAAGACTACAGCACCACTCGTTTCGGTATTAGTTATCCAGTTTTTTGTAAGTAAACCTGGCTCCAGATTCAGTTCCCTGTGCAGGCAGGAGGTAATCTGCGGTTATTTGCCGTCATTCCGGCGAAAGCCCGAGTCCAGAGTCGAAGTCTGTATCGAACCGATTTGAAGAATCGAATGGATCCCGCGGTCGAGCCGCGGGATGACATGACTCGGTGGGGGCAGTCTTCATTCAGTAACCTTTGTTTAAATCCATAATCCGAAAGCGGTAATCAACGGCCTGATGTCACTGAATTTGACCTCTATCAACTCGGTTCTCCCCGGGGAGGCATAGCATCGATATTCTGTTTGAATGCTGCGAGAGGAGATAACAATGCTGGTTGGTGACTATTGTAATCGCGAAGTTGTTGTGGTCGAGGAAGATAAATCGGTAACCGAGGCGGCTGCCATCATGCGGCAATATCATGTTGGTGATGTTGTTATCTGCAAGGCGCAATACGGAAAACAGGTTCCTGTCGGGATCATTACCGATCGAGATGTCGCGCTCGAAATTGTGGCCAAGGGTATCGATCCCGAAAGTGTGCGAGTCGGCGATGCGATGAGTTTCGATTTGACCACCGTATCCGAGCATGACGATCTCATGCATGTCATCGAGTTAATGCGTGACAAGGGAGTTCGCAGAGTTCCCGTCATCGATGCAGATGAAGCGCTGGTCGGTATACTGACGGTCGATGATATAGTCGACCTGCTTAGCGAAGTGCTCGTCGATCTTGCCCATCTCGTCGATCGACAGAAAAGGCGGGAAACCAGGCTACGGCCATGACCTGTAAGACCAGGCCGCTCGATGGTTGGGAGCAGTAAACTTTCAACTCGGCTTTAAGCAAAGGTTCTGAAGATTTATAAGGTCGTCAGTCTAAACCACTGCGAGTAAAACCCCCGGTCAAGGCGAGGTAATTGCCTTGATCAGCTCGCGCAGCGAGTTCCAGCTTAGCTCGAGCTCGGCTTTGAATTCTTCCCACTTTTCATCTTTGGCCTGCTTGAGCAACTCAAATTTCTGCTCGGCTGTTTCCAGTTTCAGGTGCAGCTCGTCGATGAGCGTATAATACTCAAGCTGCAGGTTGGTTTCCGCCTGTTCGGCTTTTTCCTTGAGTTCGTGGATCTCAGCTTTCAACTCGTGAAGCTGGGCCTGCATTTTTTCTTCATAGGTTTTGCGTAAGCTCATTCGAATTCCTGTCAATTCGCCGGCGGCAGTGCCAATGGCTCTTTAAAGCTGACCATATGCTCGGTACCATCCGCCGAGCGAACCTGGAGGCTGCCTATCCCTTCGATCCCATCGGCGACAAAAATCTGTCGTGGTAAATGGATAACGTGCTCGATCTCTTCAGTACTGATAATGAAGGCATCATCTTTGCTGTCATAGGTTAAGCCGTTGAGTGACAGTTTATCCAGTTCGATCTGGGCACCCAGTTCAAGACTATCGACTTCGATCTGGATGATTTTTCTCCTGCATTTACTAGGTCACTGGAAAATACCTGCAAATTTAAATGATTTTGAAGCAGGTGGAGTTGATGATCGTCAATCAAGTTATCTACTCTGCTTATTAAGATAGTCATGTCATGTTACAAACAGTATCCCATGCCAAAATCATTTCGGTTGCTGATCCCGGGGTCGGGCAAGCCGGTCAGGGTTAGCGTGATGACAATTGCAAGATGGGAACATCTCGAGCATGGTTCCGATATCGGTGTTCGGGGCTATGGCAGTAATGTGGCTGAGGCCTTCACTCAGGCAGCGCTGGCCCTGTCCAGTGTCGTTACCGAGCTCGATAAAATCGACCTGAGTGAATCTATAACGGTTGAATGCGATGCTCTGGAATTCGATTTGTTACTGGTTGACTGGCTCAATGAAATTGTTTACCAGATGGCCACCCGCAACATGCTGTTTGGCCGCTTTGAGGTGCAGATACTGGACCACCACTTGCAGGCGCAACTGCTTGGCGAAAAGGTGGACCAGGGCAAACATCAGCCAGCGGTGGAAATCAAGGGCGCTACTTTTACCGCTCTCGAGGTATACCAGGCCGACGATGACGAATGGGCCGCCCAATGCATCATCGACGTCTAGGCCAGCCAGGGAATAGTCGATGGACATAAACCTGTTTAAGCAACGTGATGAAAATACCTGGGAAATTCCAGCCACGGGCGAGATGCGGGTTCCTGCCATCATCTACGCCGATCGAGCGCTGATCGAAGCCATGGATGACAAGGTTTACCAGCAGGTGACCAATGTGGCCACCTTGCCGGGTATAGTGGATTACGCCTATGCCATGCCCGACGCGCACTGGGGTTACGGTTTTCCGATTGGTGGGGTTGCGGCCTTCGACCCCGACGAAGGTGGGGTTGTCTCGGCTGGCGGTGTCGGTTTCGATATCTCCTGCGGGGTTCGCTGCCTGCACACCGGTCTTGGCGCGGATGACATCGGGCTGTCCAGGGAAGCATTGGCGGATGAGCTGTTCCGTCGGGTACCAGCCGGAGTTGGCAGTACCGGGCGTATCCATCTCAACCCCGCTGAAATGGACGACATGCTCGGCGGCGGTGCGCAATGGGCGGTAAAGCAGGGTTACGGTTTGCCCGAGGATCTCGAACGCACCGAAGAGCGAGGTTGTATGCAGGGTGCCGATCCTGTCCAGGTATCTGAAAAAGCAAGACACCGGCAGCGTAATGAAATGGGAACGCTGGGCTCGGGTAATCATTATCTCGAGGTTCAATGCGTCGAGCAGGTGTACGACGAGCGAATTGCGAAAGCATTTAATCTGCACCAGGGTGACGCAGTGGTCAGTATCCACTGCGGGTCACGTGGATTGGGTCATCAAATAGGTACCGAATTTCTGCGCCTGATGGCCACCAGCGCCAGTCAACACGGTATCGTACTGCCCGATCGCGAGCTGGCCTGCGCCCCGATCAAGTCGGAAATCGGCCAGTCCTACCTGGGCGCGATGCGATCCGCGATCAATTGTGCCCTCGCCAACCGGCAAATCATCACCCACCTGACCCGGCAAGTCTTTAACGCCGTTTTTCCAGGCACCGAACTGCATTTGCTTTACGACGTATCGCATAACACCTGCAAACTGGAATCGCATTCGACGCAGGGAGAAACGCGTAAGCTTTATGTCCATCGCAAAGGGGCCACGCGCGCCTTTGGACCCGGTCATGCGGAGCTGCCGGCGGCATTGCGCGATGCGGGACAGCCGGTATTGATCGGCGGCTCGATGGGAACCTGCTCCTATATTCTCGCAGGCACTTCCGAAAGCGAGCGGCGCGCCTTCAGTTCGGCCTGTCACGGCGCTGGACGCGCCATGAGCCGGCGCCAGGCCAAACGGCAATGGCGCGGCCGCCAAATCGTTGATGAACTGAAGCGCCAGGGGATCACCATTCGCAGCCCGTCACTGCGGGGCGTAGCCGAGGAGGCGCCGCTGGCATATAAAGACGTCAGCGCGGTCGTAGACGCGGCTGATCATGCCGGACTGGCGCGAAAAGTCGCACGTCTGCGGCCGCTGGTTTGCGTCAAGGGTTAATAACGACCGTGCCCGCTTCGGAACCGGGCCTGGCACGGATTTAGCGGATGTCGCAAGCGTCTGCTAGCTAACCCACCAGATGGTGTTTGCCGACAATATGCACAGTGCTGGCCTGGGGGCCTTCCTCTCCGGGCTCCTCTGCATACCAGACCTGGTCGCCAACTTCCAGTAATTCAAAATCCCCGTCGACAACACTGTTGCGATGAAAATAAATCTCCCTGCCATCCGAGCTCAGGATCCTGCCGAAATCCTGCATGGTTATGATTTCGCTGACCGTGCCATGGGGCGGTAATTCGTGGGTCTTGACCTTGCCCCGCTGCTTGCGGGCATAATCCTGTAACTGGCGACGCGCGGCTTTAAAGGCATCACGAACCGCCACGTATGGATCTTCATGCGCATGATGTTCCTTCGGCCCGCGCTTGATGATCAGCTCGCCGCCGGGCACGGTCAAATCGATCCTGATGTGATACAGGTATCCCTGGTGGTGGTGTCCATGCGGCGCTTCCACCATGACGCGACAGGCCATGATCTTTTCATAAAACTGATCCAGCTTGGCAGCTTTTTCGCGGATATCCGCTTCGAGCGCCTCGGAACGAGGAATGTCGCGGAAAGTAATTTGCAGAGGTTGTTCCATAATAAATTAACGCATCATTGAGGATTAAATTTGTTTTGCTTAATAATCGAACCTGAATAGCCAGGAAAATATTTCTTTACGATTCAGAAGGCCAATCAAAGCAGATATATAAAGGAAATCTCCGAAGCATTAAGGAGGGCTACACAATGAGTTTATTAGTAGATATAGCAAGTTTATTAACAGCAGAAAGCAACATTTATTATGGTGATTTGCCTGACCAACCTGACAGCTTGATAGCTTTATATTTAACAGGTGGGTTTGATTCAACGCATACATTAGGAGTTCAAGCGCCTAGTAACGAGAATCCGACACTACAGATAAGGTTGAGGGATTCAAGTTTTGCAACAGGCTTAGCAAGGGCAGAGGCTATAAAGGATGTATTAGATGGCAAGACAAGCACAACGATTAATTCAAACAATTATATTTCTATCTTTATGATAGGGGATATAAATCAGTTGGCTAGGGATAGCTGGAATAGGGCTAACTTTACGCTAAACTTTCAAATCAAAGTTAAGAGAGGATGATGACAAATGGCAGGATTAGCAGGTAAGGATGGTTCTTTAGTAATCGGTTCAGACACTATGGAGGAAGTTACTTCATGGAGCTTAGACGCATCAGCTGATATGTTAGAAGATACAGCATTAGGCGATGAGTGGAAAACAAACGTAGTAGGATTATCAGAGTGGAGTGCAACAGTAGAGGTATCTTGGTTGATGTCAGATACTGCACAAGTAGCGGTACAAAACGCATACCTAAACAAGACTTCAGTAACACCAAAGCTTTATACTAACGCAACTAACTACTACACTGGTACAGCTTATATTGAATCAATGAGTGTATCAGACCCAGTTGGCGACTTAGTAACAGCTACATTAGGACTAAAAGGTACAGGAGCTTTAACTTACGCTTAATAGCGATTAACTAACGAAAGGAGGGGTTATATTGGCAGGATTAGCAGGTAAATTAGGGGCAGTATAT
>CALZHS010000279.1 GCA_945787265.1 uncultured Gammaproteobacteria bacterium
GGCGCCGACAATCTCAATGGAAGACAGCAGCGGTCTGAGCAACCATGCCGCCACCATCGAGACGAACACGATAAGCGTCAAACGCGCGCCCGTACCGAGCCTGGGCTGCGCTCCGGCGGCGGCGACGCCGATCGATCTCAGCTCCGGCATCGCCGCAGCGGGAAGCCGAAACCACAAAACCGTCAGAAACCACCAGGTCACGGGCAACATGACCAGGACCAGCGGCAGACCCATTGTGATCCACGTCACAAAATCGATCGGACGACCAACGACCTCGGACAGATACGTGGCAACGAACAGGTTGGGCGGCGAACCGATCAGGGTGCCCATACCGCCGATTGCCGCCGCATAAGCGATACCGAGCAGCAGACACTTCAGAAAGTTCGTACCGAGATGATGGGGGCCCGAGCTATGCAATTCCGAGGCAATGCTGAGCGCGATCGGGAGCATCATGATCGCGGTCGCCGTATTCGAAAGCCACATACTGAGCAGGGCCGTCGCCGCCATGAACCCGCCGACCAGCCGCCTGGCGTTGCCGGCTGACCAGCGCAGTAGACTGTGCGCGATGCGGCGATGCAGGTCCCACTTCTGCACAGCCAGCGAGACCATGAAACCGCCCAGGAACAGGAATATCACCACGATGACGATGAGCGGCATGACCGCGTAGTTGACGAAGCGCCATCCCCATTCATAGTGCAGCGCACCGGCACTGAAAGACGATGCCGCTGCCACGGTAAATACAGTGAAATCGTTGAAAGCCTGTGCCTTGGCGCTTTCGTCGCCGCGATAGGTTTCTGTCAGCAGGCTGGTGCCACCGATAAACATGAAATTCCAGCCAACGCCAAGGATCATTAGCGCCGCCCAGAAATGTGAAACGGAACTGCCATTAAAATTTATCAAGATGCACAGCAGCATCAGCAAGGTTCCGGTCATGATAATCCGCTGTGCGCCAAAGCGATTGATCAAATGCCCGGTAAAAAACGATGGTACGAACATCCCGAGTACGTGCCACTGGATAACGAAGGCGACCTCGCTGAACTCATGATGTTGATGCGTCATCTCCAGCGGGGTTGCTGTCATCAACAGGACCATAATGCTATAGCCGATGGCTGCACTCGCGACAGCCACGATAAACGCAGGCTGCGCCGCTATCTGCAACATGGGTCGCGTGGTTTGCCTGAAATCCCGGATTAGAGGTTTTGGCAGTTGCATGAACATAAAATTGATCCCGTTCAGGCTGTATAGAATTATCACTGATATCAATGTGCCGACGTAAGTGACAGCAAACACGTCTTTACTGAGATTGGCCAGGTTCGGTCCGATGACTGCAGCAAGCACACCGCCGGCGAGAACGTAACTGATGGCCGTGTTCTTTTTTTCCGCTGGTGCAACCTCGGTCGCGGCAAACCTGAAGTAGTTGCCGAAGCCGGTATAAACGCCGATTGCAATCGTGCAGATAAAAATCAGCGGGAACAGGCCTTGATAAATTACGACGGCACCGCAGCCGCCACCGATAATACCGATCAGGGTCGCGAGCAAAAATCCGCGCTTGCGACCGATTACACCCATTAACAGCGAGGCCGGGATACTGGTCAGCATGACGGCCACAAAATAGAGTGCGAGTGGCAGGGTAGCCAGCGCCTTGTTGGTGGCCAGATGACTACCGATAATGGCCGCGGCAGTTACCATCAGCGAATTTACTGACATCATGCTGGCCTGTGCCAGGGCCAGCTGGATAACGTTACGATTCATAGTATGAACCAGAGTAAGGCGGGGATGACGAGCACGCTCGCCAGGTTACCGACCAGTACGATAGAGGCCACCCGGTGGGGTTCCTGGTTATATCTTTCCGCCACCATGAAATTCAGGATCGCTGGCGGCAGGATACTAAACAGTAATAGCAGGGAAGCCTGCTCCTGCGGTAACGGCACCAGTTTGACAAATAGCACCGCGATTATCAGTCCACTGATCGGGCATAGCAGCGCACCGACGGTGCTGATTTCCCAGTCACGGAAATCGATTGCGATCATACGTACGCCAAGCGAGAACAGCATCAGCGGAATAGCGATCAATCCGAGCATGTGGATTGGCAGCCGCAGGGTCTCGGGGAGCGGAATTGCGAGAATTGATACCGAGATACCGAGAACAGTGGCCACGATCATCGGATTCGTCAGCACCGTCCTGATCGACCAGCGCTGGGTGATCAGTTGTTGACCGACCAGGAAGTGTAAAAAGTTCGATATCGCCAGCAGCAAGATCGCGGCTGGCAGCATTGCCTCACCAAAGGTCAGTACCACCAGCGGCAATCCCATATTGCCGCAATTATTGAACATCATTGGCGGAACCAGTGTTTTCCACTGGTAACCCATGAATCGGGCGACCGGCCAGGCAACAATCCCCGAACCGAGCACGATGGCCAGGCATCCCAGTGACAGGTGCAGGTAGTCTGCCAGCACGTAGTTGCTGCCAGACATGTAATCGAAAATGAGAGCCGGGGTGAATATGTCCATGTTGATTCGATTACCGGAGGACATGTCGGTATCGTGACGCTGACGGGCATATATGTAGCCAAGCGCGACGATACTGAATACCGGGAAAATAATCGCAACAATGCGATAGATTAAATCAACTTCAGGCATCTGGGATTAAAAGTGAAGCGAAAGGTCTTTATGGACGGCAAGACAGCTTGCGATTGATTCTGCCTGCTCGGAAGTCAGGCGCTCCTGCATGCGCATACCGATGGTGCTGGCAATAGCCCGGTCGTATTCGTCGAGGTCATCGGCCAGCTCGCTAGCTGCACGCTGGTGCCATTCAATCTCGGATTGCAGAATCTCGGCGGCAAGCATTACCTGGTTGATCGCCTTTTCTTTATCGGGGGTAGAACCGCGCAGTGCTCGCTTGGCGCGTGACAGTTTCGACTTGATGCGGTGGGTTTCGGTAAGCCTGTCGACCTCGAGTTCCAGTATCTTTATCGCTTCCAGGCCGTCTTCGGGCGACCGCTCCCGGATTAGAGCCAGCAGCGGATCGAACTCTTGCTGCAGGGCCGCGAGTTTATCGGTTTCGCTAATCATTTTACGCATCGTGACAATCATGCCGTAGCTTTCGTCCATGTTTTGTCGATACTGCCGCCGGGCTTTTGTTTCCGCCTTGGCCAGCGCTTCAAATTCAGCCCGCGCGTTTTGCCAATTTTCGGGAATAGTCGACTGCAGCGCTTTGATGTCGATCTCCAGCCCTGCAATTTTTGCAAGAATTGCATCGATGCGCTTTTCATCGACCGGTTCATTGAACGCCAAGCGTTGTCTCTGCTGATTGAGTTCATCGATTTCCTTTTCAAGCTTGCGCATCTGTTTCTGAATTTGCCGCACCTCGACGTGCAGCGGCCTGTAACCCGGTGAATAATCGTCGAGCGCTTTTTCAGCAATACGGATTTCTTCGATCATGGCAAACGCTGCCCCGGCCTGCTTGTAGCTTTCGTTCAATCGATCCTGGTACTCATCGGGTAGATAAGACAGGCTGGCCGTGCTGATTCTTTCGATACTCGATTCGATGGCGCCGCGGTTATTGTCGTACTCGACGAACAGATAATCCTCGAGGCATTCCTGCAGCTTCGGATTACTTGGCGGCGGCGCGGTCTCCGAGATCAGGTGGGTCTTGTTCGGCAGGTAGTTAACCAGGCTCGGAAAGACACCCGCAATTGCGAGACCAGCCAACTGCAACACGATGAATGCAGCCGCACCCTTGTAGATCTGTAAAGTGCGAACGTCCCTGGGTGCAACCCCGCGCAGGTAAAATAGCGAAAAACCAAAAGGTGGTGTCAAAAAAGAGGTCTGGATGTTAAGTCCTACC
>CALZHS010000280.1 GCA_945787265.1 uncultured Gammaproteobacteria bacterium
CGCGAAAGCATCCGGAAACCCTGTAATTGGCATCGAGGGAGAGGATATTGGAGAGTGGATACTGGTCGATCTTGGCGATGTCATCGTTCATATCATGCTGCCCGACGTACGCCTTTACTATGAACTTGAAAAACTCTGGGGCGAAGAACTGGCCGTTGGCTGAATATGCAAATCCAGATTATCAATGTCGCGCAAAAACTGCCGGCCTGGGTTGATGCCGCCTGCGATGACTACCTGAAGCGAGTACCGAGGGAAATATCGCTGAAACTCGTCACGGTGCCACTTGCGTCCCGCAAATCAAAACAATCCGCCGCGCGTCAACGACAACAGGAATCGGCCCTGATACTGGACAAGTTGCCCCCGGGGAGCCTGAATATCGCTCTGGATGAACACGGCGCAGCCTGGTCCAGTGAAGACTGGTCACAACAGCTGCAACACTGGATGTTCGAGTGGCCGCGGGTGAACCTGATTATCGGTGGTCCGGAAGGGTTGTCGCAGCAGTGTATCGATGCCTGCCAGCACCAGGTTTCGCTGGGAAGAATGACAATGCCGCATGCGCTGGTCAAGGTGGTCGTTGTAGAACAGCTGTATCGAGCCTGGACGATTCTCAAGGGTCATCCCTATCATCGCGAGTAGCGACCGGAAGCGGCTTTCAGGCTATCATGTCGGAATGATTTACCTCGCCTCAAGATCTCCCCGAAGGGCCGAGTTACTGCGCCAGGTTGGTTTCGAGTTTACGTTAATGCCAATTGATATTGACGAAACCAGGGCGGCAACGGAGTCACCCGCTGAGTACGTATGCCGCATGGCGCTAACCAAGGCGAGGATTGCCACCGAGCAGATCGGAGGGCAGGGGGAAGCCTGTGCGGTGCTCGCAGCAGATACAACGATCGCGCTTGATGGTGATACCATAGGCAAGCCTGCAAACCGTGAGCAGTGCTGCAAAATATTGCGGCAGTTATCGGGCAGACAACACCTTGTTCTGAGTGCCGTGGCTTTAGCAGTACGGGGCAATGTCGCATCGCGACTAAGCCAGAACCAGGTCAGTTTCAGAACCCTGTCGGAATCCGAAATCGAATCCTACTGTGCAACCGAGGAGCCGATGGACAAGGCCGGAGCCTACGCAATTCAGGGTAAGGCTGCTATCTTTATTGAACACCTGGAGGGCAGTTACTCAGCAGTCATGGGTTTGCCGCTGTACGAGACCGCCGAGCTGCTGCGGGAAGCCGAAATAGCGATGTTTTAAATATGATGATAAGTGAAGAGATTCTGATCAATATCACGCCCCAGGAAACCCGGGTAGCGATTGTCGAAAATGGCGCACTGCAGGAAGTTAGTATCGAACGTCAGCGCAGTCGCGGAATAGTCGGTAATATATACAAAGGCAAGGTCAACCGGGTGCTGCCGGGCATGGAGGCAGCATTTGTCGATATTGGACTTGAGAAGGCCGGGTTTCTGCATGTCTCCGATATCGACATTGGAGACGACGGTGACGCCGAGGCTGAAAGTGAGTCCCGCCCGGCAATTAACGAGCTTTTGCGTGAAGGACAGACGCTTCTGGTGCAGGTAGTCAAGGATCCGATTGGCACCAAGGGAGCGCGCCTGACCACCAGCATTTCGGTGCCCTCGCGTTACCTTGTGTATATGCCAAATGCTTCCACCGTCGGCATATCCGTCAAGATTGAGGATGAAGCAGAACGTGAACGCCTCAAGCAGGCGATTGAGGCTTGCCGTTCTGAAAACCAGTTTGGTGGTTGTATTATTCGCACTGCTGCCGAAGGTGTCGACGAATCGGAATTGCTGGCTGACATCGCCTTTTTATCCAAGCTCTGGGGCTCGTTACTGGAACACGCGGACTCGCTTTCTGCAGGCAGTATCGTTCACGAGGACCTGCCGTTGTCGATACGTACCTTGCGCGATATGGTGGGCGTTGATACCACTGTGGTAAAAGTAGACTCCCGTGAAAGCTTCCAGCGTATGACCGAGTTTGCGCAGCGTTATATTCCGGATCTTCCCGCCACGATCGAACACTATCCGGGTGAGCGGCCCCTGTTCGATCTTTACAATATCGACGATGAGCTCGAGCGAGCGCTTGCGCGTCAGGTCAGCCTCAAGTCTGGTGGTTACCTTATTATCGATCAAACCGAGGCGATGACGACCATTGATATCAACACCGGCGCGTTTGTGGGCCATCAAAATCTTGAGGAAACGATTTTCAAGACCAATATGGAGGCATCGCAGGCTATTGCCCGGCAACTCCGATTGCGCAATCTGGGCGGCATTATCATCATCGATTTTATCGATATGGAGCAAGATGATCATAAGCGCCAGGTACTGAAATCTCTTGAAAAGTATCTCGATAAGGACCATGCCAAGACCCAGGTTTGCGAGGTTTCTCCGTTGGGCCTGGTCGAGATGACCCGCAAGCGCACGCGCGAAAGCCTCGAGCACGTTTTATGCGAGCCCTGTAAAACCTGCCATGGGCGGGGCTCGCTTAAAACCACGGAAACCGTTTGCTACGAGATCTTCCGTGAAATCCTGCGCGAGGCCAGGATTTACGACGAAGCCCGGCAATTGCTGGTTATGGCAAACCAGGACGTCGTCGATAGATTGCTTGATGAAGAGGCGGCTAATTTGGCCGAACTCGAAACCTTTATCAAAATTCCGGTCAAACTACAGGTAGAGGCACATTTATCGCAGGAATCCTATGACGTGGTGCCAGTATAGCCATCTCGGACTGGTTGCATGGAACTTTTAACAAGAATTAGCCTGATCTTATTCGTAGCTGCCGTCATTCTGCTGGCAATCGTCATGGGCGGTCTGCGACTCGCGATTAGCAACATCGAGTCTTTTAAATCCGAAATCGAGTACCTGCTGGAGCGTGATGTTGGCAAGGGTATCGTATTTACCGGCGTCAGCGGCGAAGTCAGGCGTTTCAATCCAGTCTTGCGCATCGAGAACGTCTCGATAAATCTGCCCGACAGATCGCAACCGTTATTCATCGACCGCCTTACGGTGGAGTTCGATTTCTGGGCAAGCCTGCGAGAAGAGACACCCGTGGTGCTGGAAATTGACGGCCAGCTGGAAAAACTGGAACTGACCAGGGATGAGTCGGGTCGATGGTGGACCCATGAGCTCGAAATCGGTACCGGCGATGGTCAAAGCCTGATGCCTGATTTGGTCGAATCCCTGCCATTCGTTCCACGCTACCTGAAGCTCGATCTGCGCCGCTTGATCCTGCGCGATGAAATGAACGCAACCACCCATCTGTTAGAGCGCGTGGCAGCACAAATCGATCACCGACGTGGCCAGTTTTTTGCCCAGCTCAGCGCGGCACTCCCGGATGCGCTGGGACAGGGTATATTGATCAAGTCGGCAGTGGGCCCTGATAGAAGCGTGGTTTATATCAATGCGTCGAATTTGCGATTGCCTGCCGTGGCCGAATTGTTAGACCTGGGGACCTGGGGATTAAAGGACGGCGACCTGGATGGTGAAATCTGGTTGAATCTGTACCGCAACCGCATCGCAGCGATAAATGGCGATCTCTTGCTGAAGCGCGGATTGCTGCAGGTCACAGCCGATAAGGTTCCCGTGGCGGTGGATTATCGGGCACGCTTCAGTGCGATCAACCGCCGCACCGATTGGCGTATTACCGGTGACATAATGCGTCTTAGAGTCGATAACCAGACTACCCCGGGATTTCGCACCCAACTGGTAGTGTCTACTGAATCCGGTCAGCAACAGGTTTCGGCCTGGATAAATCGGTTGCAGATCTCCAGTCTACCGGCAATAGCGGGGCAGTGGTTGCCCGCGAAGGTTAATCAACAAATCGCGCAAGGCAGCT
>CALZHS010000281.1 GCA_945787265.1 uncultured Gammaproteobacteria bacterium
GACTGGATGTCGACCACTGAAATCGGGTCGACCCCGGCGAAGGGTTCATCCAGCAGGATGAACTCGGGTTGATTGGCAAGGGCGCGCGCGATCTCAACGCGCCGACGCTCTCCGCCGGAAAGCGAAATACCGTCGGTGTCGCGCAAATGTTCGATCTGGAACTCTTCCATGAGTTGTTCCAGCATCTGATTGCGGGCAGCCTTATCAAGGTCTTTGCGCAGCTGTAAAATGGCCAGGATATTCTGTGCCACCGTGAGGCTGCGAAATACCGACGCTTCCTGGGGCAGGTAGCCGATCCCGAGCCTGGCGCGAAGATGCATTGGCAGGTGGCTAATGGGTTTGTCATTCAGTTGAATGCTGCCGGCGTCATTGTTGATCAAGCCGACGATCATGTAAAAACAGGTGGTTTTACCGGCACCGTTGGGACCCAGCAAGCCGACGATTTCACCTGCAGCAACCTGCAGTGAAACCGATTTGACAACCTCGCGTTTCTGGTAAGACTTGGCCAGCCCGGTTGCTTCGAGTAGGTTGGTGTTGCTCATCGATGATTTATTCGGAAGATTTTGAATCCTGGCGAGGCTGGATCAGCATTTTCACACGCTCATCGGATTCCGAGCTGCCGGCCTGGATGCTGTTGCTCTCGGTATTGACGCGGATCATCTCGCTTTCGATGATATCGCCGGCATGACTGAAGCGTGCTTTGCCGCGCAGCACGAGCAGGGACTGGTTTTCGGTGTAGTCGATCTGCGCTGCCTCTCCCAGCATTTCCATTTGATCGTCATCGAGCTGTCGAAACCTGGCCGGGGAGCCGGTCATTTCGATGACCTGCAACTCATTGCCTTCATTGAATCGAATCACCAGCCGCTCGGAACTGATCTGGAGACTTCCCTGGATCAATTTGACGTTACCCTGGTAAATACTGACCTGTTCCGACTCCCTGACTTCGAGGCTGTCCGCCTCGACTTCGATCGGTTGGTCACCGTCAGAGGCAAGCGCCCAGAGCTGTCCGGGAAACAGCAGTAACAGCAATACAATGGCTTTAACTATCGCCATTATAATAAATTGTGCGGGTATTATTGAATCGATAGACCCTGCCACCAAGATCCAGGACGGCCTGTTCGGCCTCGATCATGGCCTGTTCGCTAAGCATTGAAATCCTGGTATCGCTGATAACCAGGTCTCGATCCGGTTCGAAGCTAATGCTTTCGGTACTGATTCGTAACGGGTTATCCCCCTGTCTTTTCATGACCACGCTTTCCCTGAGATGCAAAACATTAACCTGGTGCTCGAGTTCCCCGTTTCTGGCATCGACCTGCCATTGATCACGGTCGCGAAATATCTTCAACGACGGAATTTCGATGGTGCTTACATCGGTGCGCGGGTAGTGCTCGAGGCGGGGACTGTTGAATTCGTAATCAACATTGCCATCCGTATTCATCGATCGGTAATGTAAATTGGTCAGGTAGTAATCTATATTGTCGGGTATAACCAGGTCAGCTCTTTCTGTTATGGGTCGAAGGCGGGTTTCATAGATCCATCCGGCTGCGATCGCCCCGACTCCAAGCACAAAGACAAAAACCAGAATCCTCAGTTTCATGACAAATAACTGTTTTGCCGCGCATCAAGCAGGGACTGTGCATGCAGGATAAAGTCGCTGACCTCTCGTACCGCTCCGTTGCCACCTGCTGCGTCGGTCACCCAGTCACAATGTTGTTTGACAAAACTGTGCGCGTTGTTTACCGCGATCGCCAGGCCGACTCTTTGCATGATTGGCAGGTCCGGTAAATCATCCCCGACGTAAGCCACCTGTGCTGGTTCGAAGCCGCTAGCCTGCAGCAGTTTTTCAAAAGCCATTAACTTGTCACGGTAACCCTGGTAGATATGTTTGACACCGAGCTCCCCCATGCGATGGTTGACGATGCCCGAATTACGGCCGGTAATAACCGCGACTTCAATGCCACAATCGAGCAACATGCGAATGCCATGTCCATCGAGAGAATTAAAGGTTTTGTATTCTTCTCCCCGGTTATCGAATGTCAATCCGCCATCGGTGAGCACACCATCGATATCGACGATGAGCAGGCGCACCTGCCTCGCATTGTCGCTCACGCTAGTTGTCATGCATTTCTCCTATACGACTCCGGCTCTTAATAAATCATGCATGTTTAACGCACCCTGAACGTTCATCTTGTTGTCGACAACCATGAGAGCGTTGATTTTCCTGTCGTGCATTATCTTTAATGCCTCGCTGGCAATGCGCTCGGCCTCGATCGTTACGCAGTTTGCCGTCATGAAATCCTGCACCCGGCAGGTACTGATGTCAGGCATGCTTTCAAAGGTACGACGCAAATCGCCGTCGGTGTAAATACCCACCAGCTTGTTACTGTCGGCATCGATGACGCCCGCCATACCGAGGCCCTTGGCCGTCATCTCCAGCAAGGTGTCCTTGAGCGTGGTCTCGACAGTCACCAGCGGAATGGCATTACCGGTATGCATGATGTCGCTGACGCGCAGCAGCAGGCGCCTGCCCAGGTGACCGCCGGGGTGAGACAGCGCAAAATCCTGCTCGGTGAATCCGCGTGCTTCCAGCACCGCTACGGCGAGTGCGTCGCCCATCGCAAGTGCTGCCGTGGTGCTCGAGGTCGGTGCCAGGCCCAGCGGGCATGCCTCCCTGGTGACGCTCACATCGAGGTGAATACTGGCACTACTGGCGATGGTAGAAGCCGGGTTTCCGGTTAGCGCGAGCAGCGGAATGCCGAGGCGTTTCAGCAACGGCAGTAACAGCGTAATTTCACTGGTTTCACCGGAGTTGGATAGCGCGATGACGAGGTCATCCGCGGTTATCATGCCGAGGTCGCCGTGGCTGGCTTCGCCAGGGTGCATGAAGAAAGCGGGCGTTCCGGTGCTTGCCAGTGTCGCCGCGATCTTGTTGGCGATATGCCCGGATTTCCCCATGCCGGTAACAACGATACGCCCCTTGCATTTTAACACCAGCTCGCAGGCGTCATAAAAATCCTGGTCCAGTCGTTCGGCCAGGCCTAAAACCGCGTCTGCTTCGGTTTTCAATACAGCGAGGCCAAGCTCGATATAGGCGTGTTTTGTCATAGTTATCCAGAGGCGAATAGATAATACAAATATAGCTGGTAAATGACAAAAGCCGCGAACAGAAAAATGCCTTTTATACGCGTCAGGTGGCGCGGTACCGCGGCCGGGAAACGTGACATCAGCAGCAGCACCAGCGTCAGGCCGATAACGATCGGCAAATCACGGGAGCGTGCGGCATTATCGATGCTGAAAGTGGTGAACAGTGCGGGTAATCCGATGACAGCAAGCGAATTGAACAGGTTGGAGCCGATGACATTGCCGATTGCCAGGTCGGGCTTGCCTTTTTTCAGGCTTGCGATCGAAGCCGCGAGCTCGGGCAGGCTGGTGCCCAGCGCGATAATCGTCAGGCCGATGATTAATTCACTGACGCCCAGGGTTTGTGCGATATTGGATGCGCCCCACACCAGCAGCTTGGAGCTGCCGACCAGCAGCGCCAGTCCCAGCAATAACCAGCCGATCGCTGCCGGCATTTTCATATCATGGATCATTTCCTCCTGCTCGTGTTCCTCCGTGGCATACGCTGCGGGGTTGCGACGGTGTTCGCGTACCAAATACTGAAGGCTCAGCAGCAAAAAACCGAACAGCGCGAAACCGTCGACGATATCGAGTGTTAAATCGAAAAGGCTCCAGGTCATCAACACCGTGGCGAGCATCAGCAGAGGGTACTCGGCTTTGAACAGCCGGGTTGCAATCGGAAT
>CALZHS010000282.1 GCA_945787265.1 uncultured Gammaproteobacteria bacterium
ATACATGCACCAGGCATTGCGTTCGCTTGCCGGGATCGACATGAATCCGGGCGTGTCAGGCGTTTTCCCGTTCGCCGAACAGGTATTGCCGATATTCACCTAAGCCGATGCTCGAGCGGGAATGACATCCTTCCATTGTCAAGCCACGGCATGACAGTTACGGTTCCGGGATGACAGTTGCCGGTTAGTGCCGGGTGACGGAATCGGGGACGTCGAAATCGCCGTCGATGAGCGCGATGAAATTGGCCAGGCGTTGTTCGGGCCCGATCGATTCCAGCAGCATTTGCTTCTCGGCCGCATCGAATGGCAGCGCCATCGTCAGGCTATCGACCAGCCGAACCGCGGGCAACTGTTTCAGCATCTTCAGGTCAGCTTCGTAGCCCTTGATATCGAAGAAGCGCTGCAGCGTGTTCAGCAGCCGTTCGTGCTCATCCTGCAGCAGCCCGGTGTTATCGGCATAATCATCGGCGAAGCGCGACCAGTCGGGAACGACCAGTCGATATCCGCGGGTCGTCGAGAGCTCCTCGCCGACGTCGAAGCGGCACACCCCGGTTAACGCCATCTCGATACGGCAATCGCTGGTCTCGCGGAACTGTGTAATACGCCCCGCGCAACCGGTGCGGTAAACCGCATCCTCGCCCTCCCCGTTCGGGTCCGGCTGAATCATGCCGACCATGCGATGGCTTGCAATAGCGTCGTTGATCATGTTCAGGTAGCGCGGCTCGAAGATATTCAGCGGTAGCTCGGCGCCGGGCATGAGGATGGCGCCAGGTAAGGGGAATATCGGCAGCGTGTTCGGCAGCGATTCAAATGGCGTGATAAACGGATTTTTACTCATTTGTAATCTCCTTAGGTTATTTTTATCGACTCAAATCCACTTCGATAGTTCAAAGTCTATAATCCCAGGTGACGCAGGTCATGAATAACCAAATTCATGTCCCTGTTTTCTAGACACTTTTTACCGTTTGTTATAGTGTGAAGTGTTCACACAACCGAATTTGGGGTCATAATAATGTCAAAACAAGCCGCATCTGGCAAAACCAGGAAAATTTCAAACAAGGAATACAATACAGAACTGGCGAATCTGCAGATCGAGCTGGTCAAACTTCAGGAATGGATCAAGGAAAAAGGTTTAAAAGTTGTCTGCATCTTCGAGGGTCGCGATGCAGCCGGCAAGGGGGGCGTCATCAAGCGCATTACCGAGAGTCTCAATCCCCGCATCTGTCGCGTGGTGGCACTCGGCACCCCTACCGAGCGCGAAAAGACACTATGGTACTTTCAGCGCTACGTGCCGCACCTGCCGGCGGCCGGTGAAATGGTGCTGTTCGACCGCAGCTGGTATAACCGCGCCGGCGTCGAGCACGTTATGGGATTCTGTACCGAGGACGAATACCAGGAATTCATGCGCACCTGCCCTGAATTCGAACGCATGCTGGTGCGCTCGGGCATCATCCTGATCAAGTACTGGTTTTCGGTCAGCGACGAGGAACAGGAAAAGCGATTCCAGGGTCGTCTAAAAGACCCGACCAAGCGCTGGAAGCTGAGCCCGATGGACCTCGAATCGCGCAAACTGTGGATCGAGTACTCCAAGGCCAAGGACCAGATGTTCGCACACACCGATATCAAGCAGGCGCCGTGGTACGTGGTTAACGCGGATATCAAGAAGCACGCGCGTCTGAACTGCATCAAGCACCTTTTGAGCATGATTCCTTACAAAGATTTAACTCCGGAGCCGATCGCACTCGAACCGCGCGAGAAAGGGACCGGCTACGTGCGTCCGCCGATGGGCGACCAGACTTTTGTACCGGAACATCATTAACCGTAAATCAATCGATATAACATGGCCACTTCAACCAATGTCAAAAATTACCTGTCGGGGATAACCGCCGCAGAAGCGATTGAATCCGAGATACCGTCCGCAGAAGCGATCGAATCCGAAATACCGACCGCAGAAGCGATCGAACCCGAAATGCCGTCCGCAGAAATAATCGAACCAGAACCAACTCTAGTCGAGGATCTCGACGCGCCCGAGCTCTACCTCAACCGCGAGCTGACCTGGCTCGAATTCAACCGCCGGGTGTTGCACGAGGCACAGGATGAAAGCAATCCGCTGCTGGAACGACTCAAGTTTGTCGGTATCGTAAGTTCCAATCTCGACGAGTTCTTCATGAAGCGCATTGGCGGCCTCAAGCAACAGGTTGGCGCCGGTATCATGAACTACAGCGTTGATGGCCGCCTGCCCGCGCAGCAGATCGAGGAGTGCTATGTCAAGGTGCGCGAGCTCGAAGCACTGAAATCCGAGCTGGTGCCGCATTTGTTCGAGCTGCTGGCTGAACATGACATCCACATTACGCCTTATGAAGCGCTTAGCGATGAAAACCAGGAAACGATTCGCAGCTATTATTTTGAAAACATCTACCCGCTGGTAACGCCTCAGGGCGTCGATTCGGCACACCCGTTTCCTTTTATTTCGAACCTCTCGCTGAACCTGCTGGTCACGCTGCGTCACAACGACAGCGAGGAAGAGATGCGCGCCCGCGTCAAGGTCCCGGTGGGTCTCGGTATACCACGCTTTTTGCAGGTACCGGATACCCACATCTTCGTACCGCTCGAAAGCGTCATGGCCAAGAACCTCGACGTGCTGTTCCCGAAGATGGTCATCGTCGATTGTGAAATATTCTACGTCACGCGCAACGCCAATACCGCGCGCGATGAAGACGAGGCTGATGACCTGCTCGCGATCATCGAGTCCGAGGTGCGCCATCGCCGTTTTGCAAATATCGTGCGCGTGGTCGTTCAGCACGATATGGATTTGACCCGTCGCGGCATGCTGGCCGCGGAACTGGGGCTCGACGAGGCCGACGTGTTTGAAAAGAAAGGATTACTGGCGACGCGTGACCTGCTGAGCCTGTGCGACCTCGAAATACCGGCGCTGCGCTACACACCGCACCACCCGATCGACCACCCTAAACTGGTGCACATGCCCAGCATCTTTTATGCAATTCGTGAATATGGCTCGGTCCTGTTGCAGCACCCTTACGAATCGTTTTCAACCTCGGTCGAAAGGCTGCTGCGCGAGGCGAGCCGCGATCCCAAGGTCCGCGCAATCAAGATGACCCTGTACCGCACCTCCGGTGACACCAAGGTTATCGACTATCTCGTCGATGCCGCGCAAAACGGAAAACAGGTAGCCGTGGTGGTGGAATTAAAGGCGCGCTTCGACGAGGCCGCGAATATTCGCTGGTCGAGCCGACTGGAGGAAGCCGGCATTCACGTCACCTATGGCGTCATGGATTTGAAAACCCATTGCAAGGTCATCATGGTGGTACGCAACGACTACAGCGGACTGCGCCGTTACGTACATATCGGCACCGGTAACTACCACGCGGGTAACGCACGGCTCTATACCGATCTCGGCCTGTTGACCTGTGATCCGGATATCGGTCGCGACATCACCGAGCTGTTCAATTACCTGACCACGGGCTTTACCCCGAGACGCAACTACCGCAAGATTCTGCCTGCACCCAAACTGCTGAAACGCGCGTTACTCGACAAGATCCAGCGCGAAATAGGCCAGCATAGTGCAGATTCTCCCGGCCATATTCGGTTCAAGATCAATGCGCTCGAAGATAAGGATATCGTCCACGCGCTCTACCAGGCCTCGCAGGCTGGCGTAAAAATCGACCTGGTGGTGCGCGATAGCTGTCGTTTACGTCCCGGCATTCCCGGCCTGTCCGAGAGTGTGCGGGTGTTCAGCGTGGTCGGTCGTTTTCTCGAGCATAGCCGTATTTTCTACTTCA
>CALZHS010000283.1 GCA_945787265.1 uncultured Gammaproteobacteria bacterium
CATTGTTTGCAGGTGGTCGACAATGAAAGCTGGTTCGTTCAGCTCGCCACGATGCGCGGCACCGGGCTGATCGGGCGCATCCGATTCGATTAACAGCGCATCGTCCGGCATCGCGGTGACCACCCCGCGCAGCTTCTGCGCCCGCTCAAAACTCAGGGTTGCGGCAATGCCCAGCTTGAATCCCGCGTCATACAGTTGCTGTGCCTGCTGCCGGCTGCCCGAGAAACTGTGCACCACGCCGCCAAACCGGGCCTGTTTACGCACCAGGCTGATGACCTCGTCCATCGCCTTGCGCACGTGCACGATCAGCGGAAGATGGTGATTATTGGCAAGCTGAATCTGTTCCGTGAATAACTGCAGCTGCCATTTTTCGTCGACCCGTGACGCATAGAAGTCGATACCGCATTCGCCCACCGCGATCGGTTGCTCGCGCTCCAGCCATTCATCGAGCTCACGCAAATGGTTGGCCTGGTGTTGCTCGATAAACATCGGATGCAAGCCGTAAGCCGGATATAGCCCGTCCCCTGCCTCGCAAACCTGTTTTACTTTTTCCCAGCGATTAGCGGTGGTTGCGGGAATAACCATGCGCGTGACGTTGACGGCCGCGGCTTGTGCGATGACGTCTTCCCGCCGACTGTCAAAGCGGTCATCATCAAGATGGCAGTGGCTGTCAATCAACTCCATGATTTCATCCTTGGTGTCGGCGGCTGATCAAATCACGGATGATCGGCGTCAGAATAATCTCCATTGCCATGCCCATTTTCCCGCCGGGCACCACGATCGTATTGCGCCTCGACATAAAGGCACCGCTAATCATGGATAGCAGGTTGGTGAAATCGGTATTGCGTATGTCCGGCTTCCTGAAACGAATCACGACAAAGCTTTCATCCAGTGTCGGGATATCTCGCGCGATAAACGGATTCGACGTATCCACGGTGGCAACGCGCTGTAAGTTGATATCGGTTTCGGAAAACTGGGGCGTGATATATTTCACGTAGTCCGGCATGCGACGCAAAATATTATCGACAACCTCGTCCTCGCTATATCCCCGTTCGGCACTGTCGCGGTGAATTTTCTGGATCCACTCGAGGTTGACCACGGGAACTACCCCCACTTTCAGATCAACGTAGCGCGTCAAATCCACGTTTGCGGTTTTCACGAGCCCGTGCAGTCCTTCGTAAAACAATAAATCGGTGCCGGGTTCGATATCTTCCCAGGGGGTAAACTGCCCTGCCGCGAGCTCGATATCGAGTCGTTTAGCGTGCTGTTGCGCCTCTTCCTTATCGTGCAGGTAATACCTTTTCTGACCGCCGCCGGATTCACCATAGTCCCTGAACAATTGTTCCAGCCTCTCAAACTCATTGGCCGCTTCCCCGAAATGGCTAAAGTTGACACCGGCTCGATTGGCTGCAATCACTTGCTGCTGCATGCCTTCACGATCATAGCGATGAAAGCTGTCACCTTCGACGACGACGGGTTTTAATTTTTGTCGATAAAAAATCGCTTCCAACGCCTTTTTGACCGTCGTGGTTCCGGCACCCGAGGAACCGGTGATGACGATTACGGGATGTTTTTTCGACATGATTTAAACCTGGACCGAATTCCTTACAGATTCTTATTTTTATTATACTCGACCAGGACGCCGCGCAAACCGGGCCTGGCTTTGTGGCTGGTGGTAATATTGTGTACACTCATTTGGATATTCCTGTCTCATCTTGTCGGCGCTAAAATCTCTAGCACTACTGGATTCAAACAGATAAGCAACATCGGTGCAGGACCAGCGGGAGCAGCAACACCGACTGGCAGTGATTTAGTGAGGATTCGACCAACACTTGAGCAAATTAATAAGAATACTCAGGGTCAGGCTTAAAAAAGTCAAACTCAAAAAACTGCGCAGCGTAAAGTGGATTGCCGGAATAATTTTTATCGAGTTTGGCTGGTTTGTTACTGACCTGGCCCCCAGCACCGACATTGCCTGGGTCACGGGCATACTGCTTTTTACCATTTACCTTTTTGTCTTTGAAATCGTCAACGTCGATGAAACCGCGATAACAATCATGGTAATACTCGGCCTGACGTCCTTACTGGCTCCGTCGATGGGCCTGGAAAAAGGGCTGGTCGATAACCAGCACCTGTTTGACGGATTCGCCAGTAACGCGGTGATGTCGATCATCGCGGTCATGATAATCGGCGCAGGCCTGGACAAAACCGGGATGATGAGCAAGGTCGCGGGATTCATTTTAAAGATCGGCGGGACTTCCGAGAAACGTATCATTCCTATTGTGTCCGGAACGGTCGGAATTATTTCTTCGTTCATGCAGAACGTCGGCGCGGCCGCACTGTTCCTACCGGTGGTAAGCCGGATTTCGGCGCGCTCCAACCTGCCGATGTCGCGTTTGCTGATGCCAATGGGATTTACCGCGATTCTCGGCGGCACCGTCACGATGGTAGGCTCTTCTCCGCTAATCCTGCTGAACGACTTGATCCTGACCTCGAATGTGGCACTACCGCAGGACCAGCAAATGCAGACCTGGGAGTTGTTCTCGGTGACCCCGATCGGGCTGGCGCTGGTGGCAACGGGAATTATCTACTTCATGCTGGCCGGTAAGTACGTGCTGCCAACCATTTCGCACGAGTCTTCCACCGCCGTTGCCGGCAGCACCAAGTACCTGGAAGAGGTCTACGGTGTCGATTACCTGACCTTCGAGGTCAATGTCCCCGAGGACAGTCCGCTGGTCGGGATGACGCTCAACGACATCGAGTCGGTCAACAAGATCCGTATCGTTGCGATCAAGTCTGCTGGCGACGTTGTGCGCGCGCGGCGCGGCGATTTATCCCGCGATGTCGATATTGGCCCCAATTCCACGCTTGGAATTTTATGTTCACCCGCGCACCTGAAGGATTTCGTCGATGCCTACGGTCTGACCATTCAGAAAGGTTTGAAAGTCTTCTCCGAGGTGCTGGCATCGACGCAGGCCGGTATCGCCGAAATCGTAATACCCCCGGGTTCAGCCCTGATCGGCAAGACAGCACTCGAGGTCTGGATGCGCAAGACCTACGGGATTGCGATGGTGGCCCTGCATCGCGATGGCGAAACCCTGGTCGAAGGCGAAAACATTCGCGACATGCCGCTGGAAGCCGGCGACACCATACTTGCGCACACCACCTGGAGAGCGTTGGCCCACCTCGAACGTGACCGTAATTTCGTAATCGTCACGTCGGAGTACCCGCGCGAAGAAACGCGTCCCAACAAGGTCGGCTGGGCCACGTTTTTTTTCTCGCTGGCGCTGTTCATGGTGCTGTTCACCGACTTGCGGCTCTCGATTGCGCTGATGACCGGCGCCATCGGCATGATTATTTCGGGGGTACTGAAAATAGAAGAAGCCTATCAATCGGTCTCCTGGAGTACCGTGTTCCTGCTGGCGAGTCTGATCCCGCTCGGACTCGCGGTCGAAACCAGCGGTACCGCAAAGTGGATAGCCGAACAAACCCTGCTGGTGGTCGGCGACATGCCGATCTGGGTGATCCAGGCGGCGGTAGCATTGCTGGCGACTTTTTTCACGCTGGTAATGTCGAACGTGGGAGCCACCGTGTTGCTGGTGCCACTAGCCGTTAACATTGCCATTGGCGCCGGTGCCAACCCGGCAATCTTTGCACTCACCGTGGCACTGGCGACCTCGAATTCCTTCCTGATCCCCACCCACCAGGTCAATGCGCTGATAAAAGGTCCCGGCGGCTACCGGGTGCCGGACTTCATGCGCGCAGGTATTTTTATGAGTATCCTGTTCATCAT
>CALZHS010000284.1 GCA_945787265.1 uncultured Gammaproteobacteria bacterium
CCAACAATGGCGGCCTAGTAGCTGTCCAAACTAGCTAGAAAATGATGTCAATATTAATGACCTCCTACTCCTTTGAGAGTCTCAGTCACGCCCTGAGGTGTTTAGTCAAGCTGAGTCAGGAGTTTTTTGACTCCCGACTAAGGGAGACCCGCGTCGCTCAAGAGTTTTCAGATATCGGGATTCGTCGTAGGCTACACCCGTCTGCCAGCACCGATAAACAATCCGTATCCATTTGAACGCCAGCGACCTGACTGCTGCCTGGTAAGTCGCACCTTTCTCGCGTTGTTGTCGATAGTACACGCCAGCCCAGTACGATTTATTGATCGTTTGCGCTGCCCATTCGACAAAGGTCTGGCGCATAAACGTGGGACATTGTATTCGCCAATGCACCCAATGCTTCTGCCCGCTGCGTTCGGTCACCGGTGCAATGCCCGAGAGTTTTTGCACATCGCCAGCACTGGAAAAGCGCTCGCGCTGCTCGCCAAAAGCAACCATCAGCCGCGGTGTGAGTGACGGGCCTGCTCCAGGCAGTGGCTGGAACAAGGCATAGTCGGGATGCTGAGAAGCCAGCTTTGTAATTTCGTCATCGAACTGATCGATAGCCTTTAGCATTAACTCCAACTGCTCAACCAGGACCAGAACCTGCATCCGATAAGGCACGATCACCGCTTCATCCGATGTGAGTGGGCTTGCCGCATGGATCGCCTGGCGACGGCTTTCGACAACCCTGTCACGGTACAGATGGTGTTCGTGGAAGAAGCGCTTGAGCGTGTTGGAGCGCGCTCGCTTGGCTTGCATCAACGTCGGCCAGCGTTTCACAAACGCACAAAATAACGGCGTATCAATGTGGTCAAACCATTCCAGAACCTGGGGATAGTACTGTTTTAATGCACTGCGCAGCCGATTGGTGATACGGATCCGTTCGTTGACCAGGCATCGGCGTTGCTCAACCAGGGTCGCTAGCGCACGCATCTCGGCGCTCTGTGGTTTCAGCACCTTGAAGTGCTCTGGGTGGCGCACCAACATGTCTACCGCCAGTTCCGCGTCGGTGGGATCGTCCTTGGCCCGACTCGGCTGGAAAGCTTCCCGATATTTGGCCAGGGTTATCGGGTTAACCGGTTCAAGCGCCACCGCGATGCAACCACCATGTCGCTGGTGTAAGTCCTTTGCCCAGGTATCTATCGCTTCGGCCCGGTGGCGTATAACTGCAAACTCACGTTCATCTGAGAACTTTGGCTGAATACAAACATCATGTTTCGAATCCGCCCAATCAATACCGACATAAACACTGTACCCATTTGCTTGTTGCTCATTCATGACCTCTCCCCAGTATGTTAAATTGAAGTCGTGGGGCATGCCGCCTGAGATCTTCGAAGCCAATATAGGTGAGCCGGTGTGACGGCGAGCCCTGAGTATTCGTTATCGATCTCAAGCACACCCGCTGACTCGAAACTAAAGCGGTGAACATCTCGTGTTGGGGTCGTTTTATTCGTAGTCAGCGGGTGCATGCCCCGCACTCACTGACAACTATCTGTCAGCTATTACCAGTATCGTCGAGAACGGGTGTGAGTATCTATATTGGGTCGGTTTCT
The DNA here is from genome assembly GCA_945787265.1 of uncultured Gammaproteobacteria bacterium. Lineage (GTDB taxonomy): Bacteria > Pseudomonadota > Gammaproteobacteria. The sequence continues at coordinate 1,593 of CALZHS010000284.1, forward strand.
GCCGCCCATCGAAGATTTCTGAGCGTCTGCTTTTGGGAGTGAAACGCTTTGGTACCTAACAAACCTGATCCATCAAGGAGCAGCAATTGCCAATGAATCCATACCCGGTCGAAAGGAGGTGTACAAGATATTGATTTAGTTCATTATCATAATTATGGTGTGCTGGTCGCCTGTGACTTAAAATCCTTCGGCCTTAACGCCCGTGCTGGTCGACTCCGGCTCCGGGCACCACATCATCCAATGACGCATCATTAATATCCAGATGGGACTGTATGCCAGACAGGGAAAAACTTTTCAGTTAGACTTTCGTTACCTTTGGACGGTTCGATAATTCTACGCTTGAATACATCTTCAAGAACAGACCATTCGATAAAACAGTCTCTTTCGATAGAGAAAATCGAAAGACAAAACCGCTGCATAACAATCACCTGGCAGGATGGACGCCAGAGTGAGTTGCACCACCTGTGGTTGCGTGACAATTGCGCCTGCTCGCAATGTGGTGACCGCAGCGGCGGCCATCGCTACCTGGAACTTGGTAGCATTGACCCGGACATTACACCCGATGAAGTGACGCTGACCACGACAGGTTCACTGCAAATCCGCTGGAAGGGTGACGGTCATATCACCACTTACTTGCCCACCTGGTTGCGCGAAAACTGCTATTCGAGCGAGTCTCTCGCAGAACGGCAACGCCTGCCGGTACTGTGGGATTCGGCACTTAACGGCCATATCCCCGAATGGAATTTCGAGGAGGTTGTCGCTGATGAATCGATTCGTCTGCTTATGTTCCAGCGCATCGATGACTATGGTTTTGCGATCCTTAATGCGGTTCCAACACTAGCGGATGAGATTGAACGGCTCGCTGCGGTATTCGGTTTTATAAGGCAAACCCATTACGGGCGAGTATTCGACCTGATATCGACACCACAACAGCGCATCCTGGCACAAACCGCACATGCCATTCGGCCTCACAACGACGAGAATTTTCGTAATCCAATCCCGGGCCTGTTTATGATGCATTGCCTGCAGGCCAGCGAATGCGGTGGTGGTGCATCGATCCTGGTCGACGGCTTCAACGCGGCTCAAAAATTACGCTCTGACAACAAGGATCTATTTGACTTGTTATGCGAGGTCCCGATACCGCACCGGAGATTTCTCGTAGATGACGTGGACGATGTGGCCTTGGCGGCGCACTGGCGTACCATTGAGTTGAACCATCACGGTGATATCGAGGCGGTTCACATCAATGAACGCACTATGGCACCCCTGGATACGTCAGCAGAACTGATCGAACCGGTTTACCGGGCGCTGCGTGAAATGCTGTCACTGGTTTATGATGCACAAGCCTTCGTGCAGTATCGGCTGGAACCAGGGCAGGCCGTCGTCATGGATAATCATCGCGTTTTGCATGCCCGCACCGCATTCAACGGTAATCGCCACATCCGGCAGTGCCACGTGGACCGGGACGAGTTTTTCAGTCGGTTACGTGCGCTACGCCGCCGCACGCACAACGCGGTTTAACCCGGATAATCAAACCTGGGACAGATCCACAGTCGTTACGTCATGGCAGTAACGACAAAACTACTGGGTAGTGGCGTCGTCGCGGATCGTTTCAACGCAGGTCCAGCCCCAGGACCCGAGCTTTTCAATGAACTCGCTGGCTTTTGCGTCACAGTAGGAACCATCATTTTGTGCATTCCAAAGCACCTGGTCTTCAGCACCTTCCGTCAGTTTCTTGTAAACGACCTGGCAGGGGACGGATGACGGTCCCATTCGCTCAACGTGGACTTCCCGCACATCGTTGCCAAAACGGCAGCTCCAGGAATCCGCATATGCACTCAGTGGCGTTAGCGATGAGATGATAAGTATCAGTATATTTCTCATTTCACATACTCCGGTATTTTCCCTGTATTTGATGCACTCGCAACGCTAAGAGCATGCTTTCAGGGACAAATTGATTTCATTTAACTTAGCCTAAAACCGCGTAAATTTCATCAAACAAAGAATGATATTCCGGGTAATTGTAATCGATTCCGGATTGGAATCGCGAGTCAGTTCGAAAATTAATGTGACTTGCGGCGTTTTGCCATCCAGGCCCGGGCCAGCTTTTGTGCTTCTGCTACCTGGTGCGGGCTCATCTTCCGGGTCAACTTTTCAAGCTGTATCCTGGCCTTGGGATGCCCCTGTGCCGAGGCAACATTCAACCATAAATGCGCCCGGCAATAATCCTGTAACACGCCGGTGCCCTTGATATGCATTAAACCCAGGTAGTACTGACTGACAGCACAACCCCCGCTGGCCAGCCTGGCAAAACCCTTGTATGCCCTTTGATAAGACCCCGCGATGAAGGACTCGAAGGCAGAGTTAAATTTTTTCCTGTCGCCGTCCTCGATGCCCGCTGCACCCATGACCTCGTACCAGTCGCCGTCAGTTGCGGAGGGTATTTGCAGCAATTGACCCACTTCCTTTTCGACGCTTCGGTGATTAGCAGCCATCAGATTTCCGTATGTTGTGATTGGCCGCTGTGCCGATGCTGGGCCTGAGTATCTTCGCGACGAATTTGAATACCATCGGGAACGTCGCTCCCAAGCACTACCGGGCCCTGTTTATTGTTGATAACAGTTACCCTGATAACCTCGTCGATGACGACAGATTGATGGTTTGTAAAGCCTGGCACCAACATCTTGCTCCTCGCTTCCAGAAACGCTTCGACAGAATATATCGCTTATGGCCACGCCATTTATGTGACCAGCTTCTCGTTAAGATCGAACTGTGGGGTGAGGACTGGCTGGCTAATGCGACAGTCTAATCGTGGCTTTTGCCCTGATAGAATTCTGGCCATTGCAGCTTCACCACGGGACTGTCTGCGGCGTAGCTATGGCAGGTGTTGAGAAACGCGCTCGAGCCTCCTTGCGGCTTACCCTCATTGCGCTTGATTTTTGCACTGACGATAGTCTGGATCGCGGTCGTTGCGACTGGCCCCAGTAGCTCCGTGAGGTGGGTACAGCCCCTGTTACTCCCCATTGCCCGTTTTGATTTTTTTGTCCAGCCCGGGGCAATCCTGAGACCAACCAGATTTTTCGCGACGGATATGACCGCTTTACAGTAATTGTAAGGGATAGGGTTTGGTGTCGACGATGCGTCCCTCGATGTCCCACAACTCGTCTTCACGTTGATAGCCATGACAGGTAACAACACGGGTATGCGCTAATTTGCGTTTCGCAGGGCTGGTTAACGGCACGGCATTTCTCCAGGCGTCGAATTTTCTGGTTAAATAACACCATGACATTATCATGCAGTATTAAATTGGAACACCCGTGAATGCATAAATCCCGACATATTGTGAAAATGAGCGATCGCGGCAAGGGCATACTGATGTCGCTGGGTGGTGTTTTCGTATTAAGTCCGGACAGTCTGTTGATTCGGTTGGCGGCACTGGATGATTTCACCCTGATATTCTACCGGGGGCTGTTTCCAGTGTTTGCGATCAGCCTGGTTCTCTGGATCTACTATCGCGACCGATTTGTACCGGTGCTGCTGGCGATTGGTTGGGCCGGTATCCTCAACGCCATCCTGTTTGCATCGGTAAACATCACCTTTATTACCGCGATTCAAAAAACCTCCGTTGCAAATACCCTGCTGTTTCTGTCCTCGGCACCGATTTTCGCCGCTATCCTGTCATTATTGATATTGCGCGAAAATCAGCGTCCGACGACCTGGCTGATCATCGCCCTGTCACTGCTCAGCATCTTTATTATCGGTTGGGGCAGCTACGGTAACGCCAGCCTGGTTGGTGATTTTTTTGCCCTGGGTTGCGCCATTTTTACTGCCTGCAGCGCGGTACTGGTGCGTTACCGAAAAGACATCGACCTGGTACCCTCGGTCATCATCGGCAGCTTTTTCACGACCTGCTATGCATTCGCCCAGTCACCGGACCTGGCAATCTCCTCCCTGCAGCTGGTTTACCTGGGGATAATCGGCTTTGTACTCGTGCCCTGTGCTTTCATCGTTCTGACCATCGCGCCGCGTTACGCCAATTCAGCGGAAGTCCAGCTGGTTTACCTGCTGGAAAGTATACTGGGCCCACTTTGGGTATGGCTGGTAATCAAGGAGACACCCTCACTCAATACGATCATCGGCGGCAGCATGCTGTTGATATCGGTCGCGTGGTTTGCGCATCACACCATCAGGGAAGAGACGCGGCTGGCCTGAGGGCGAATTTATTTCTGGCAGGCGACCAGGTTGATCATTTCAAATGCGATTGTCGCTGCCGCAAGCGAGGTTATCTCCGCATGATCGTAGGCGGGTGCAACTTCAACCACGTCGGCAGCCACCAGGTTCAAACCCTGCAGGCCGCGAATGATTCCAACCAGTTCACGACTCGTTATACCGGCAATCTCGGGCGTTCCGGTACCCGGCGCGTGCGCGGGATCCAGCACATCGATATCAATCGACAGGTATAACGGCTGGTCGCCAACCCGTTTCCTGATGCGTTTGACCACGTGCTCGACACCGTGCGCCTCGAGTTCATCGCAATGCACGATCTTGAAACCAAGCTCCTTGTCTTTTGCGAGGTCATCAGGGCTGTATAGCGGACCACGAATCCCGACATGCATCGACGCGTCATCGTTAAACAAACCCTCCTCGGCCGCGCGCCTGAAAGGCGTGCCGTGCGTGTAGGGCGCACCGAAATAAGTATCCCAGGTATCGAGATGCGCATCAAAATGTACCAGTGCAACCGGGCCGGTCACCTTGTTTACCGAGCGCAACAGGGGCACCGCGATGGTGTGATCTCCACCCAGGCTTACGATAACCGGCGCCTTTTGATAAAGCGCATCGGCGGCCGCCTCGATTTGTGCGATAGCCTCGTCGATATTATAGGGATTGCAGGCAACATCCCCGGCGTCGGCAACCTGGATCGTCTTGAAGGGCTCGGTATCATAGGCGGGATGGAAATTGGTACGCAAATGGCGCGAAGCCTGGCGAATGGCCTGGGGGCCGAAACGAGCTCCCGGTCGATAACTGGTACCCGAGTCAAACGGGACACCGAGTATCGCCACATCGCAATAGGGAACGTCGCGCAACTCCGGCAACCGGCAAAATGTCGATGGACCCGCGTAACGCGGAACAACGGTTCCGCTAACGGGTTCTACGGGGGGTGATTTCGCCATCTTTTCTCCTGCCGGATCGGCCGATTTGTTATATCACCGATATCTGGCACAATCAATCAGACTCAGACTTACAGGTTAACCGGGTGGCAATCAGAACCATATTAAAAATGGGGGATCCGCAACTGCTGGAAATATCCGCAGAGGTCGATCCCATAGAGCCTGCAATCCTGGAACCGCTGTTGCAGGATATGTGGGAGACCATGTCCGATGCAAACGGGGCAGGGCTCGCAGCACCGCAAATCGGGGTGATGCAACGTATCGTGATTTTCGGGCAGCAGACCAATCCCCGCTACCCTGACGCTCCACCGGTCCCGGAGACGGTACTGATAAATCCAGTCATAACACCACTAGACGAGGTTCAGGAGGATGGCTGGGAGGGCTGCCTCAGTGTACCGGGAATGCGCGGTATCGTGCCGCGTTTTCGTGACATTCGATACCAGGGCTACGATCAATATGGCAACAGGATCGATCGTGAGGCATCGGGCTTTCATGCGCGCGTGGTGCAGCACGAATGCGATCATCTCGATGGCATACTTTATCCATTTCGAATCACGGATTTGCGCCACTTTGGATTTATCGACACCCTGGCGGAAAAAGGCATACTGGAGCTTCAACCTTGCGACGATGAGCCCTGACGTCGAGATGCCCGGCAAGCATCGCTTTGCGCTGCTTGCCAGCGGGGCCGGTTTTTCCTGTGAAGTGTTGCAGGCTTTGCAACATTTGCATCATTCACCGAGTTGACTGGTACTGCCGGAGTATCCTCCCGCTCAACCGGTGT